>JAGXLB010000062.1 GCA_018334915.1 Candidatus Bipolaricaulota bacterium | reverse complement strand
GATAAGTGCTGGTGAGGGATATTACCATAACCGAATGAGGTTAAATATTTATGGGTAAATCTTCCTATAGTAAAAACCAATACCATGAACAGAAGGGTTTGAGCACGCGAGTCGGAAATTTCTCGGCGCGGAAAGCCCGGGGTATCGGATGTATCAGTCGGGCATGGGAGCCCGACCTGCTAGGGGAGTGGAACTACAAAATGATTTAGCCGTAAGTAACAGCACAAGCCTTATTGCCCGCACGGATGTTATTTATTGGGGCTATCGGCCGGGAGTGGGAGCCTGGCCTACTACGGAAGCGGAAAAAGCAGCTCGCGCTCCCACGCTCGGGCGGTTGATTAGAGACTACCCTCGGCCCGGCAATGGGAGCCGGACCTTCCAGACAAGGTAAAGGTTCATATCAGCCGGGGCCCCTATTTGGTAAAGCAAGCTTCGATTCTCCTAAAACCTTAAACAGTATATGGTGTGGGAAAACGGCTCCAGATGATCTACACTTTTACCCAAAGACGCAGATATACTACTCAAGAAGAAAAATAAGGTGTCTCCACAAATGAACGAAAAAGAAGCACTAAAGTGGTTGGCAACCAGGATGCCAGTCGGAGACGATTGTTACGTCATGGACTGGGGGGAAAGCCACCTACTTCTCACTACGGACATGCTCCATCAAACCACGGACTTTCCTCCAGGAACAACAGGTTATACGACAGGCTGGCGATCCGTCGCCGTTAGCCTCTCCGACATCGCCGCCATGGGAGGAGAACCGAAGGCTCTCGTGATTGCGTACGGAAATTCTCAATTTGATTTAAACTCGCTGGAGAAATTCATCGAAGGCGCGGAGGCCGTATGTGATAAATACGGAACAAGAATAGTTGGTGGCGATCTCGACAGTCACGAGGAACTGACGGTCGTTACCTCGGCTCTGGGAGAAGTAAAGATACCTGCCACCCGAAAAGGTGCCCAACCCGGAGAACTGGTCGCTGTAACGGGTGACCTGGGAAGAACCGCGGCCGCGCTCGATCTCTTCGAGAAAGGGCGAGACGAGAAGGCAAACGAACTCTTTCAGTTTACCCCCCGGGTGGAGCAAGGGAAAAAGCTCGCCTCCCTGGCCAGTTCGATGATGGATATAAGTGACGGGTTAGCCCGATCGCTCCACCAGCTTGCCGAGGTAAACGACGTCGGCTTCAGGGTAACGGCGGACAAAATACCCTACGCACCCCTGCTGGATGAACTAACCGGTTCCGAAGAAGAAAAGGAGAAGCTGGGCTTGTTTACGGGAGAAGACTACGAACTCCTATTTACCGCCCCGGAAAAGCACGAATTCGACCTGGCGAAGTACGGGTCCACGGTAATCGGAAAAGTTACCGAAGAAGGCGTGGATATCGTCCGGGGCCGAGAAGTATCCCCTCTCGAGGACGAAGGCTATGTCCACTAACGAGCCCCCTCTGGGCAAATTCGGAAAGGAAAGGCTGGAAAACTACGTCTTCCCTTACCTTGACGACCGTACGGGTACCGGGCCCCGGTTCGGCTCGGACTTTAACACCCTGGAGTTAGACGGTGGAAAGGTCCTGGTCGTATCAACGGATCCACTGGCAGCAAGCTCCCGGCTAGGCTGGGAACGTTCAGGAAAGTTGGCCCTTCAGGTTATCACAACAGACGTTGCAGTAAGCGGAATAAGGCCGTCTTACCTCCTCACAAACTGGAACCTCCCTCCCGGGACGAGCGACGAAACTTTCGAAAAAATATGGAGGGGATTCACGAAGGAGGCTGATCGCAACGACGTTACCATTATCGGGGGACATACGGGGAGGTACGAAGGGTCGAGCTTCCCCACGATCGGCGCCGGTACTGCTTTCGGCCTGGGTGAAAAAGAGGAGTTAGTGCCTAACGACCCGTATCCAGGGGACAGGATTTTCCTCCTGAACCGTCTTGGCCTGGAAGCGGCGGCGATCTTCTCGTTCTACCACCCTGATAAGCTATCCGACGAAATTTCCAGTTCGGTCGCCACCAGCGTCAGGCGAAAATTCGATCAAATCCAGCCGACAAGAGACCTGAGTTTTCTCGCTTCTTTACCTGGAGTCAGGGCGCTACACGACCTCGCTGAGGGTGGACTGCTCGGAGGGTTACAGGAAACCTTATCGAACAAATGCCCCGGAGCAAAAATCAGCGCCGACCGGATAACCGTGGATCAAAACGTTCGCCGAATATGCCGCTTTCTCGACCTCGACCCGATGAGGGTTACGAGTATCGGCTCCGGAATCGCCGTGGTCTCTTCCAACACGGCAGAGGAGTTCGACCGGAGAAGCGAAGAAAAAAGTCTCCCCGTCCGTGAAGTCGGCGAGATAACCGCCGCGGAGGAGTTATCGATAGAGACGGAAGAGGGCGTGGAGATTCTGGAGGACCCCGTTCATGACGAGTTCTGGGAGAGGCTGGCGGAATTTTAGCCCTACCGAGTCCTGTCTATAATCTCTAACCAGCCGATCCGCCCCCGAGAGGTCCCTGGGGCATCCTCAACCTGTTTATGTTGAAACCTCAAAGATACTGATTTACTCTTATTGTGTAGAAGGGGAGCTCGACTGTCGGGCTGAGAGGAGGACAATCCTCGACCCTTTGAACCTGAACCGGATAATGCCGGCGCAGGAATTCACTCTCTCTCAGCTTTCCAGGCAGCTTAACTCCCCTCCATTTACCACTTTTTGTGTAATTAAGGAGGGAGAGTATGTCTAACTTACGAGAAAAAGCCGAATTTAGTTATCTGCATTTAAGTCTGGCGATTTTACTGGCTTTCTTTATTCTGGTAACACTTTATCCTTCCCTGGAGATCAGGGCAAAGGAAAACCAGTCCAAATTGGTCGTCTACACCTACGACTCGTTCGTATCCTACGGAATGGGTCCCTCTCTGAAGGAGAAGTTCGAAGAAAAATACGATCTCGATCTCCAGTTCGTGGCCACGGGAGATTCGAGACAGATGCTATCTCGCCTCAAGCGAGAACTTCGAAACGACGAGACTCAGGCCGACGTATTCGTCGGGGTTGAGCGGAACGACGCTCCCCTGGCGACAGAGGAAGATATCTTCTTGCCTCTGACGGGCGAGGATATACCGGCCCTCTCTTCAGTTCCGCGACGTCTCCTTTTCGACCCGGAATTACGGCTGGTACCTTACGAATACGGCTATATAACTCTGGTCTACAATGAAAATATGATGGAGGCTTCCGAGGTTCCTACCACTTTCGAAGAATTGACGAAACCCCGTTACAAAGATAGTTTAATCCTTGAGGACCCCCGAACTTCCTCACCCGGTTATTCTTTTCTCCTGTGGACGATAGACGAGTACGGGAAGGATTACCTGGATTACTGGAAGAGGTTATTACCTAGCGTGTTGACGATTTCAGGGGGGTGGAGCGAGGCCTATAAGACCTTCTTAAACGGAGAAGCTCCTCTAGTAGTCAGTTTCTCGACTGACACGGCCTATAGCGTTATCGCCGAAGGAGACGCAAACCAGAAGGTATTACTTTTAAACAACGAAGGATACTCAAACATCTACGCGGCGGGTATCGTAAAAAATTCGGACAAAAAAGAACTTGGAAAGAAGTTCCTGGATCTCCTGTTATCTCCCGGTATACAGGAAAAGATACCCACTACGGAGTGGATGTTCCCGGCTAACAGAAACGCCCGCCTGCCGATAGAGTTCTACCAGTACGCCGTAAAACCGCCGGCAGCCGCGGAAGTTCCACTTTCCGAAATCGAGCAAAATGGAGATCGCTGGCTTCGCGAATGGAGTAAAGCAATCCGATAGGAAGAAGGCGAGGTAATTTCACGAGCCAATACCTTGATAGCAGGTGGGAGGGCTGACAGAACGAGATGAAAAAGACGACGTTTTTGATTCCCGCCCTCTCACTGCTTATTTTCTTCTTTTACCTGCCCCTTGCTAACCTGCTGGGCGAAGGGCTCTGGGGAATAAACGGGTTTAATCCCGAACCTCTGGTTAATCTGCTGACCGATCCCTATTACTGGAACGTTATATCGTTTACAGCCAAACAGGCTATTTACAGTACTGTCCTGAGTCTGGTCGTCGGGTTACCGGGAGCCTGGATACTAACCCGTTACGAATTCAGGGGAAGAAAATTGCTCCGTTCGCTTACTGCAGTACCGTTTGTTCTTCCCGCCATTACCGTAGTTTCCGGATTCCTCGCTTTCTTTGGTAACAATGGCTTTTTAAATCGCGGGTTGATGCAACTATTTGCCCTCGACACCCCACCGCTAAGAATTCTCTACTCGCTTCGTGGAATAGTCCTGGCTCACGCCTTTTATAATGCTCCTATCGTAACCCGGGTGGTGGAAGCCCGGTGGGCCGACATCGATCCCTCCTACGAGGAAAGTGCAGCACTCTCCGGAGCGAACGTCTGGCAGTCCTTTCGGAAAATCCTGTTGCCCCTTCTGGCACCGGGAATCGCCGCGAGCTCCGCCCTGGTGTTCATATTCTGCTTTCTCAGCTTTCCCATAGTTCTCGCTCTGGGAGGAGCACGGTTTTCGACGCTGGAAGTCGAAATCTATACTCTAGTTCAGACTCTGGGCGAATACGAGCTGGGAGCGGCTCTGGCCCTGGTGGAGATATTTTTGTCCCTGACTTTTACCTACTTTTACCTCAGGATGGAGAGCTTTTTTTCAGTGGAAACCCTCGCTTTGAGGTCCCGGAGGCGGGAGAAACTATTCGTCGGCGGGATGGATCTCCCCAAACTTTTGACTTTAGCCTACACCCTCCTTGCCGCCGTACTGTTCCTTGGTCCGCTGCTGGGAGTATTCTATCGGTCTTTTACGGCAAGCGGGTCTATGACTCTTGACTGGTTTCGAAGGCTTTTCCTTCCCGGTTACCACGCACTTATCGGTGCCTCCCCTCTGAGGACCATAGGGAACAGTCTCGGCTTCGCTCTGGGGGCGGCTATTCTGAGCGCCGTGATCGGGACTCCGCTGGCTTACTTCCTGGCGCGGGCCCGATTCAGGGGTCGGGCCATTTTCGACGCCGTCGCCATGGCCCCCCTGGGCGTCTCCTCTGTTGCTCTGGGCTTTGCTTTTTCGGAAGGGTTCGTCTCCGGTCCAATTATTAAACTACCCCGCCCCATGGTTATAATAGTTGCCCATTCCGTGCTGGCCTATCCGTTCTTCATTCGAGCAGCCGTTCCCGCTCTGTCCAGCTTAAAGCGGGAAATTATCGAATCGGCCCGGCTGGCGGGAGCCAACAGATGGAATCTCCTATGGAGAATAGAGCTACCTCTGATACGTAAATCTTTGCTGGCGGGCCTGGCTTTCGCCTTTGCCATATCTCTGGGCGAAATGAGTGCCACGATCATGCTTGTTCGACCCGGACTAAAAACTATGCCCATAGCCATCTACGAATTGATCAGCGCCCGGGAATTCGGCACGGCGTCAGCCATGAGCGTCGTACTTATTTCGGTCGTAGGTCTGGCTTTCTATATTATCGATAGAGCCGGGCGGGATTTCTTTAACCGGCGAAAGAACTGAGTCGATATAATTTTTTCCGGATCTACCCGAACATAAAATATTTTGCAATTAAACAAAAAAATATATAGAATAACTGGGGTGGTTCTGCTATGGGATTATTTGACGGACTCTGGAAGGACGAGTCCGCTATATACGAAATGATCGGAGAACACGTTGACCTCGTAGTCGAGACCCTGGAAAAGTTCCAGGAAAGCATGAACTTCTGGCTCGAGGAGTGCGATCTGGAGCGGGCCAACGAACTCGCACTCGAGACGCACAATTTGGAAGGGGATGCTGACGATCTCCGCCGGGATATAGAAATCAAACTCCTGAACGGTGCTCTCATGGCACGATCGAGGAGGCCTTTACTGGATATAGTCGAAAGGACCGACAAGCTCGCTAACGCCGCCGAGGCTTGTCTGGATTTTACCCTTCTTCAGAAAATTGAACTTCCTGACGAGCTGGTGCCAGTTACTGAGGAAATAGTCGAATTATCTGTTGATACCGTCGACGAAGTTCAGAAAGGGCTAAATATCCTGTTTGGAGGAAACGGAGAGGTGCTGAAGTACACGGAAGAGATTGAGGAGCTGGAAGGAAAAATTGACAGTCTGGAACGAGATTTCATTCAGGATTTATTCAACATGGAAGATCTGGAGCTGGCAGAAAAAATTCTGTTACGAGAGTTCCTGGAGTCCCTCGTGGAGATATCCGACAGGGCTGAAGATCTATCAGATGAAATGGAAACCCTTACGGCAACGAGGAAAGCTTAAGGAGATACGCTCTCTACCTTCAGTCGGTCTTTGACACGACTTAGCGTGGATGGACCTATACCTTTAACTCCTTTTAGCTCGGCCAGGGAAGAGAAATCACCGTTTTCTGACCGATAACTCACAATTCTTTCCGCCAGTACGGGTCCTATTCCGGAAATCTCAACTAGCTTTTCCGTATTAGCTGTATTTAGATTAATCTTCCCATCCGGGTCGGCGAATTCAGGTATCCTGACTTCTATTTCTTCTAAATTAATAGGACGCCCATTGACCTTGCTGAGGTTAGTTTCAGGAGACCGGGAACTTAAAAATCCCTTCAGAAACGGGTGGGATAGAGCAATACAACCGATAAAGAGCCCTACCATAAGGACAATCCTATCGCTCTTCTTCAGCAAGGAACCCATGGATAATTAAGAAAGGTTTCTCAGAGTATTTAACCAATCTCAACCAAATAAATCCCGAATTTTTTGTAGGCCCGCCTCTTTTCGGTCTTCTCTCATCTTCTCGGGCAGTCTTTCGTACCTCTTTTGCCCGAATTTCTCCTTGTACCCCAGAACAAATAAATTTTTCAGTTTTTCGGAGATATCGGGCGGTAGAGACGATACGTGCTGCGAACCACACTCTTCCACTTCGGACAGGAAGACGTCCAGCTTAACCGACCGCTCGAACAGAGTTACCGCCTCGTCGTAGTTCCCATCCTCGAGCTTCTTTTCTCCCTGACGGAACAACTCTCGCCGTTCCAGCTCCCTCTCGGCCAACTCTTCCATCCGGGCCTTCTTCTCTTTATAATTCCCAAGCTCTCCGACCGGAAAATCCAGCATTTCAAAATCACATTCGGAGAGGGAAGGAACTTTCTCTTTTTCCGACACTATTTTTCCGTGATGGTTCAGGCACTGTTCCGGGGTGGAGTAAGTGATATTAGTATAGATCTGATAAAGTTCTCTTCTCCCTCGTAGCCTGTAGTAGAGCTCTTTAAGTCCCATTACTTGCTCATCAATAAAGCGAGTAGAGCTTTCTGGGTGTGCATCCTGTTTTCCGCCTGCTCGAATATTACCGAATTCGGTCCGTGGGCTACGGGTTTAGCTATCTCCTCATCGTAATGAGCCGGAAGACAGTGCATGACGATTGACTCCGAACCGGCCAGTTCTAGGAGATCTCTATCTACTCTGAATCCCTCGAAACTTCCCTTCTTCTCGCCAGCCACGTCTTCCTCGCCCATGCTTGCCCAGACGTCCGTATAGATGACGTCGGCGTCTGCTGCGGCTTCCTCCGGACTATGAGTTATCTCGACCTCCGTCGACTCCCGCACCCTGGTTACGACCGATTCAGCCGGTTCGTACCCCTCGGGACAGGCAATGGCAAAATCCATCCCGACCAATCCGGCAGCATTGATCAGGGAATGGGCCACGTTGTTTCCGTCGCCGATGAAAGCCAGTTTCAACCCGGACAATTCTCTTTTGGACTCGTAGATCGTGAAAAAATCGGCAAGCGCCTGGCAGGGATGAAGAAAGTCGGTCAAACCATTTACGACGGGAATCGAGGCGTGTTCCGCCAGTTCTTCAATTATTTCGTGTTCGAAGACCCGGGCCATAATTCCGTCAACGTAACGTGATAACACCAAACTTATGTCCTCCGTCGTCTCACGTTCTCCCAGTTTTATGTCATCGGGACCGAGGTAGATCGCGTGCCCACCCATCTGAGTCATCCCCACCTCGAACGAGACCCTCGTTCTCAGGGAGGGCTTGAGGAATACCATACCCAGCGTCTTGCCGGGTAATACTTCATGGGACTTTCCCGCCCTCAAATCCCCTTTAAGGCTCTTTGTGGTTTCCATAAGCTCCCAGAAGTCCTTCTCTTTCAGCTGGCTGACTGAAATAAAGTTTTTTGGATTCATTCTATCTCCCCTTTTATAAGACATCTGATATCGTTCCGCTAATTCTAGATATAGGTTAATCAGTAACGGGTGAGATATGCAACTAGTCTTCCTCGGGACCTAGTTATTCAGGAGTTACGAAAAGTTAATGGTTCATCTCAATCGAGAATCCCCAACGGGGCTTATTCTAAAAATCATTATTAGGCCGGAAATCCCTTCTTTAAGAACTGAAGACCCTATGGAAATAAGTCCAGGCGGCGTCAGGAGAACGGAGCTAGTAATCACGGTGCCAGCTGGACTCAATCCTCGACATTCCAGAGGTTCGCTCTAACTTTTTCCCATACTCCTTTAATTGCATCAACTGTCTCCCCCCGGGTGTACTCGACGATACTCTTGCCATTGACCATCGCCTCCACTATTTCTCTATCATAAGGGATACGCCCTACCATCTGTATTCCTTTCCTGGAGGCAAAATTCTCTATTTCCTCCGCATTGAGTTCACTCAAGTCGCTTTTGTTAATACAGACCAGAGGTCTAACACCGAAGTGTTGTGCCACTCCAGCGATCCTTTCCAGGTCGTGAATTCCTGACTGGGTGGGCTCAGTTACAATTAAGGCAAGATCGGCGTTACTCAAGGAAGCAATTACAGGACAGCCTATTCCTGGAGAACCATCAACTAAAATGAGCTCTTTATTCTCTTCGGCAGACAGGTCCCTGGCATTTTCTTTTACCCGGGTCACCAGCTGGCCCGAAGCTTCCCCTCCGGGGCCAAGTTCTGCATGAGCCATAGAACCGTAGCGGGTCTTAGAAAGGTAGGAATGTCCCGATACCTCCTCCTCCATCCTGATCGCTCCTTCGGGACATACAAACTCACAGACTCCACAACCTTCGCAGGCCAGAGGATCGATCGAGTAGTCCTTATCAATTGCGCCAAAACGGCAATGATCCAGACACTGGCCGCAACCGCTACACTTTTCTTCGTCCTTTACTGCAACCTGAGTATAAAAAGGTTCCGACTGATAATTTTCCGGATCGAGTATCAAGTGTAAATCCGGGGCGTCCACGTCGCAATCGGCCAGTACAAAATCCTCGGCCAGAGCCGCAAGGGAGGAAACCAACGTAGTCTTGCCCGTTCCCCCTTTTCCGCTGATTACTATTAATTCTTTTATTTGTTTATTCATTTGTTCTCCTGGACTAAACTACTGATCTCTTCGACCAAAGCGGTAAATCTATCTATCCACTCTGGCTTCTTCAACACGAAAGGAACACCATCGGCATAAAGCTCAGCTATCTCCCTGTTGTCAGGAATGGTCATCAGTAAAGGTATGGCGTTTTCCTCGCAATACCCTTTTATATCCGTATTACCGATCCCATACCGGTTAATCACTACCCCATGAGGGATTCCCATTTTTCGACTAACTTCCACAGCCATCTCCAGATCGTGAAGCCCGAACGGTGTAGGTTCAGTCACGAGTAAGGCAAAATCGGCTCCCTGAAGCGTTTCAACAGCAGGGCAAGCAGTTCCTGGTGGCGAATCCAGAATACTGATTTCAGAAGGATCGATCTTCTCTTTTAAGGCCTCAATAATGGGTGGCGCTATTGGGTCTCCCACGGTTAGTTCACCCTGAAAAAATTTGATGTTATCCTCGTTTCCCCATTCAATTTTTCCAATTTTGTGACTGCTTTCCGTAATTGCGTCCTGAGGACAAACCAGGGTACAGAGCCCGCATCCGTGGCATAATTCCGGATAGACCATCGTTTCTTCGGCAACTACTGCAATAGCATTAAACTGACACTTCTCGCTACAGATACCGCAACTATCGCAAGCTTCTTGATCCACCTTTGGCCTGCTGAGGTAAACAGGTTCCTGTGATTGGAGGTTGAGGTCTAGGAAGATATGACTATCCGGCTCTTCTACGTCACAGTCCAATAATTGGACTTTTCTGGTTTTGCTTAAAGCTAAGGCAAGGTTGGTAGCTACTGTCGTCTTGCCCGTTCCACCCTTGCCAGCAGTGATCGCAATTTTCATTTAGACTCTTCCCTGGCCCGTTCCCATGCCACCGCCCTGGCCACCACCTGACTGCCTGCCGCGGCCTCGTCCGCCTTTTCCTCCACCCATTCCTCTACCGGCCTGGCCAGTTGGCCCATTAGCTTTAGATAATTTCCCCTGGAGCAGCTGGTAAACCGCTTCCTCGGCCGTCATCCCGCTGACCTGGTACATGTCTATTTCACTCTGGGTAAAAACATTGGCCAGATTTGGGCCAAAGTTGCCTCCAATTATCGCCTGAACCCCTTCGTTGACAAGCATCTGAGCTGCCTGAATTCCAGCACCGGATCGAGCCTGGCTAAATTCGTTTTTTAGGACTTTACTCTCGATGATTTCTTCGTTTGAAGTTTCCACGACAGTGAACGTAGGTGCTCGACCAACGACTTGGGAAACCTGATCTTCCAAACCACCCTTCTGGGTAGCTATCGCGATCTTCATAAAATCCCTCCTAATCTGGTCGTACAATTTCGCGCATATCAATAATCATTTTAGAAAGCTTTATCGGATTAATTTTGGTATCAAAGTAGGAATCGAGATCCAGGAGAACGGGACGAACCTTAACTTATAAATCTCCACTCCCCTAAGAGAGATAATTCCATATTGAAACTCCGGAATAAAAGTATTCCCCAGATTATCTTACTGTTAACTCGTTTACCAACTGAAAATCCGATGCTGATAAGAGGAAATTTGAGTTCAAACTTATATTGCCGGACCAGGGGTTTATCAAATTTGCTTCCGTACCCGACTCGGACAGTTTCTCCTTTTACTCTACCTCATCTATCCTGTCGTAGATTTCCTTCAGCCGGGCTTCCAATTCCTGAGCTTCCTGTTTTAATGTTTGGACCTCTTCTTCGCTGCTGACAGGGCCCGAAATTCCTGAATCCTGCGGGGCCTGCTGACCTGTCCCAGGTCCTTGGGACTGAGGTTGAACTCGTTGGGAATAACCAGTCGCGGGGGCCGAACCGGGAGCCCAGTATCGGTACCCGAAACCTCTTCCCCGTCCCCGACCTAGACCTCTACCTCCCCGTGGTCTTCCTTTCGTGTAAC
Organism: Candidatus Bipolaricaulota bacterium; assembly: GCA_018334915.1. Lineage (GTDB taxonomy): Bacteria > Bipolaricaulota > Bipolaricaulia > M55B111 > M55B111 > JAGXLP01. The sequence continues at coordinate 1,780 of JAGXLB010000062.1, read as the reverse complement.
CCGGAGTGGAGTAACCTGTACAATAACCGAGACCTCTACCTGTTCTTGGACCCTGACCCACGGGTCCAGTTCTGTCTCCTCTAGGCATAGTTTCACCTCTCAATGATTTTAATCTTCTTAACGTAATCATTTTATATCATATGCACACAATAGTTTCAATGCCTTCTCCGGAATAACCAAAACCAGAGGTAGTCCCTGCTTGGCACAAATTACGCCGGTTACCCAGCCTGGTGGATTTTCTCTCCCGCATCCGCTATTTTAAGAGCAACAATTATCACAAGCATTTGCTGGGGGAATCTTCGGGATCTGGTGGAGCGGGAGTTTTCACCAGAAATAGCCTGGATAGGCTTTGAGTATTACTAAGGGAGGTAAATATGAGCTTATCTCCGCTAGCTATAGATATTGAGACCGTGGGGCTGGAATGGGAAGATATGGACGAGGAAGTACGCAACTACCTGCTGAATAGAGGTAAGAAAGACGTAACCAAAAAAGAGGTAATTAACCGCCTTCCTCTATCTCCCGGCACGGGCAGAATTATTTCTATTGGCATGTGGCGACCGGAAGAAGAGAAAGGAGGCGTTCTCCTGGAAAAATCCGGGGATGGCGATAAGCCGGTCGAATGGGCTGAACTTTCCGAAGAAACGATGATTTACAGGGGTAGTGAATCGGAAATCCTGACCGAGTTCTGGCGCTACATATCTCAGGGAGTAGGGAGGTTAATCACGTTCAACGGCAGGTCCTTTGACGGTCCGTTTTTGATGTTAAGATCGGCCCTTCTGGGGATAGAACCCACCAGGAGCTTTTCCCCTTACCGATATAGCTTCTCCAGACACTGTGATTTAGCCGAAGTTGTTAGTTTCTTCGGTGCCAGAAGGCTAGAATCACTGGATTTCTGGTGCCGCCAGGCCGGAATAGAGCCACCTAAAACGGAAATGGACGGCTCGGATGTCGATGCTGCCTACAGGGAGGGAAAAATAGAAAAAATTGGGGAGTACAACCTCAGGGATGCCCGCGCTACCGCCGAATTATTCAACGTGCTCAAACCGGTAATAGATTCGATGCAGAAGGAACTCTAACGCGGTCAAACAACCTACAGCACTAAATCCTGGCCTTTTAGCATGAAAGCTTGAAAAGAAGATGTAAAGTGATTATTTTATAGTGTCTGCAATAAAATAGCATCAGACACAATTTAGCAGTTCGAAGGATGATTCGATGATAGTATGGCTGGACCTGAAGTTTCACTCGTTAGAGGGCGTAAAAGCTCTCCTTGTTTAAGGTGAACCGGGGCAGTCAAATCTCGGCAGACAGGGAGGGTTGTGTAAAATATGGCTACCGGAACCGTCAAATGGTTCGATGACGACAAAGGTTACGGCTTCATCGAACAGGAAGATGGCGAGGACGCTTTCGTTCACTATTCGGAAATAGCCGGTGAAGGATACAAGTCTCTGGAAGAAGGCCAGGAAGTAGAATTCGACGTGGAAGAAGGCGATAAGGGTCCGAAGGCTATAAACGTACGGGTTAGTTAACTACAGGGAATACAGACTAAACACTGGACAAAATAAAAGGGCTATAGGCGACCAAAGACCTATAGCCCCTTTTGTATTTTCCACTGGGGGTCCATGATTTCAGATTCAATTACCAGATATTGTCCTAAAGTCAATTACCCCGCACCAAGGTGCGGGGCTTGTAGAAAAGCAAATTTGACTACGGATTTTGTTCTTTTACAAAAGAAGACCCAGCACCCAGCAGTCAATTCGGAACTGGTCTTGTGCCAGTACCG
>JAGXLB010000252.1 GCA_018334915.1 Candidatus Bipolaricaulota bacterium | reverse complement strand
CGGCAGAGCGACCGGCTGTTAACCGGTAGGTTGCTGGTTCGAGTCCAGCCCGGGGAGCAAATGTTTGTTACCACTCTGTAAATAACATGAATTATTTTTTTAACCTTCAAACAAATAAAACAATACGATCTACCCTGATACCACCCCTTCCTTTCTAATTTGCAGACTAATCTCTTTTTTTACGTAAAATGAGTGTGGATCTAAAGCCCCGATGTAGGGATGTTTTCGTATTTTACCATTTGAATCCTCGGCTTTAATGTAGTAATTGATGACTGTTCCGCCTGGTTGGTTGGGTATATCTGCGTAGAATAAATGTCGTTTATCTTCCTTCATATATAGCCTCTTCCATTTACCCCCGGTTTTCCAGTATAGAACAGGTGTATTGTTTGTAAATGGTGCATTACCATAAGAGATAGCTCTGGCCTTAACCTGGAAACCGTTCTTGGCGGGCAAGCTGTCGGTCAAAGGTGTATGTTCAATGTAGATCATTTCATCGTCGGGGATTCCTTTAACCCTGCAATGAAGCCCGTCTGTCGATAGCCAGGGGTGCTCTGATGGGGCACTAAAACCAATTACTTCGTACCCAGGCATTACTCTCTTATACGTATTTAAGGCTTCATTATCCCACTGGCCTCCGGTCTGGGGTACAAGTATTTTGTCATTTAGGATAAGGGAAGAGGTATATGGTGCAGCGTTTGCTCCTCCATAGATTCGTACGACATCATAGGGTGTCCCGTAACAACTAATTTGATTGTTGAAGTATTGTGCTGCTCTCTCTAGTTCCTCGTATCTATCATGGACAGGGGGTAATTTTAATACCATTACAGTATCTGGGGACAGAAACTTCGCCCAGCAGTCAATATGTTTGATATATAAGTCTAGGGCATCCGGAATTACATGATAGCTATTGATGCCCAAATAGGTTGAGAGCAAAGACTCGGTTTCCACACGATCGATTCCCGGTGATCCACTCCAAATAAGTTCGGTTGAGGCGGCAGTACCGCAACCATCGGTCATGTAATTGCCTCCGGATAGCTCAAGCGGCACTGAAACCATCGACAACCCTTCCCTGTTTGCGTAAATACCGGGAATCTCGTCGTCGCTGGGTCTGGGACGATCGTAGTTAAAATCTACCACCTCTATTTCATATTGGGATTTTTTAGTCTGCTTGAAGCGAAAATAGGGCCCGTAATCACGAGTCCAGTAGCTATTGGAAGGTGATATGATAAAAATAAAGTTGTCAATATTGCTATTTCTATAAATAGACTTAACGACTTTCTGCTGGACTTCACTATCTACAATAGTTACTATCTCGACGTCTTCAGCGATCTCTGCAATAGTTTCCAAAGTAATCCCGAACTCGTCCTCAGCCCCGTAATTGATTAAAACCTTTTCCGTGAGCTCAAACTCTGCGGGATTACGCACTAACCTATTGTTATTGCTTTGCCCACGGTTGTCCGTTTTGGAACACGTTAAGGTTGAATCTCTTCTCACTACGGGAAAACTACGGCCCCACCAATTACACTCATTTTCTGTTTTATTAGCGGAGCAATTTATCGGGGCAATCAGGATTAAAGCCAGGACCGTTTCTAGGATAATATCTGAAAACTTCAATGACTTCTTGCCGGACAACTTCATGGAAAAGTCCTGGTGTGAGTCTATCCCGCTAAGCTACAACCTTTTAAGTGTTTACTATCTCATTTTCTTTTTAGAAATTGATTTTGGGACATTTGCTGGAGCAGTTACCTCAAATACAGGTACTAATGCAGGATTAAATCCTCCTACAGCAAAGCCTCCTCGATTTACGGGAGCTTTGCTTCCTTGAGTCCCCCAGGAGGCATTCCAGCCAAGTTCCCTAATGCAACTGAGTAGAATTTTTGTTGTCTGGCTGACTAACTCTTTTCCATCTCTCTTTTGGCTTAAATTTAAATGGCGAGTAGTCTGATCCTTGACTATTATTTGCCCGTTTTTAGTTACTTCGATTGGAGGTGGAGGTAGTCTATCTTTTTTGGACTGTATTATGGCCTGTTGGCTAACTTCAGTAGAATTCGGAATTCCGGAATAGATTTGATCTTTATCCAGTTCAAGAAGTATCCCGCCTAGTTTTTTTAATAGTGGATCCATTCCGGTAATATCCCCTAACCTGTCGCCGGGCTCGACTTCGTTTGGATCGTAGATTATGCAATCGGAATTATTTGAGCGAGAAGTGTTGTGATTAATTGGATGTCCGTCTGGGGCTTTTCCAAAGAAACTTGCCGAGCCTAACCATAGGTGGGGTCTGACCTCTTTCCATTCTGCATCCCCAAAGATGTATTCATTTCCAAAACCTTCAGCCCATATACCTATATGTATTAGCACGTTTGGTTCTAGAAGCACTTGTTGAGAAACTAAGAGTATCGGTACTTTACCTCTGGAAATCTCAAATTCCACCCTGTCATCTTTTACTCGCTTGACTGAATAACTGTAGACATCTGCTTTACAATCTAAGCCCAGCCCCAACCCTAACGTAATAATTAAACCAGCGACCAACAAAGCTTTACTAAAATTGTACATGTGTTATCTCCTCCTTTGCTTTGCAGTAGGACTTTCATCAAATGCCCTTTTTTATAAAACTATTTTTCATCGGAGGAAAAGATAAGTGAGGGGAGAAGCTTCGTCTGAGATAAACAAGAAAGATAAAAGTTCTAGGCTAAAAGAAACTGCATCACTAGGATAAACGTTTAAACTTCTAATTCGAATGTCGAATAGTATAATTTACCTATCAAATCTAGCTTATAGTTTTCAAGTAAATTTGTCAAGTTTTTCCAAAGAGATCTAAGTTGAATTTAGCTGGTAAATAAAATCTCTTTTAATCCAGACTTAGTGCAAAAGTTTGTATGAAGTACAGAGTGGGGAGCTAAACCGGTTTTCTCTATTCGTTTACACCTTGCTAAATACAAAAACTCTTGTTTGAATATGAATCTGCTTTGGGTTCAGGCAAATACAACCTTGGGAGCAATATCGTACGGTCCATAGTTATCGTTTCCATTCATCCTCATACTTGCCAAGACATAAAGGTGTCGTTGAATTGCCTCGACCTTTCTTTTTTCTCCCCTCCTCTTCATTTATGGGAAGTAAATTCCACCGAAACAGACAAAATCCTTAGTTGAAATTAGTGCTTAAAGCGGTACGAGAATCGTAAGTAAGAAACAAATCGGAGAATGCGATGACTCTTCAAAAGGGTGTATCGTTCCTCAAAAACTTCTGCTACACTGTGCTTCCACAAAACACGCTAATAACTGTTTATATCCTTATCTCTTGAATTCCGGAATAATTTTCGACTATAACCTGAATTTAGTAAAAATCTATGTATTCAGCACCACTGAAATCAGGACGAGATTGTTGAAAAGCTATGGACCCCATAAATCTCATATCACCTGCTTCCGAGATCCTATATATTGGAAAGACTATAGAAACTACACCC
>JAGXLB010000251.1 GCA_018334915.1 Candidatus Bipolaricaulota bacterium | reverse complement strand
GTGGCCGGTATGGAGATAAACAGGCTGTTTATAAACGCCCTTCCCAGGCCCTGCTGGGTCAAAACGGATTTATAATTCTGCAAGGTATACTGGGTAAAGTCAAAAGGGTGTTCAAATACTGTCCACCAACCGGAATGTACTACATCCCCCGGTGCTCTAAAAGAAGTCACCAGCAAACCAAGAGTTGGTAATATCCAGATTAGGGCAATAACGATTATCACCAGATGTACCGGGGCACTAGACACAAATTTCTTCATTTTATTAATCATCGTATCGCCCTCTGTCTCCTGAATCTTCTAATGTTAATTATCATGACTGGCACTATTAGAATCAGCAAAACCATAGCCAGCGTACTGGCCCGGCCGAAATGTTGAAATTTGAACATCTCCTTGTACATCCGGTTTGCAATAACCTCGGTATTGTAATTTCCGTTAGTCATTACGTAAACAAAATCGAAAATTTTGAGTACAAACACAATCATCGTGGTAGCCACCACAGCGATCGTCGGTCGCATCAGTGGAAATGTAATCCGCCAAAAAATTTGCCACTCGTTTGCCCCGTCAACTCGGGCTGATTCCATTAACTGGCGAGGGATGTTCTTATAGGCCGCAGATAATACCACCATGCAAAACCCAGTCCATATCCATACCCCCACGAATATAATAAAAAAGTTGTTCCAGGGCTTTTCAATTAACCAGGCTATAGGACTGCCCCCGAGAAAAGTCACTACCCTGTTCAGAAGACCTATCTGGGGAAATCCGGGGGGCTGCCACGCATAGACAAATTTCCAAATCACGCTCGCCCCAACCATGGAGATGGCCATAGGAAGAAATATCACCGATTTGGCAACCGACTCATAAGGTACGCGGTCGAGCAAAACGGCGAGGATCAGGCCAAAAGTAACAGTCAATCCGGTAAAGAAAAATACCCAAAGAGCGTTGTTTCGAAAAGCAGTCACCATGGTCGAATTGGTGAAGGCAAAAACATAGTTCTTAACCCCGACGAACTCCTGGGAGTTTGAACCGTAGAAAGATAGGATCACGGTCTTGACAGAAGGATATATCAAAAAAAAGCTCAAAAGTACTACTACAGGAGCGATGTAAAGCCATGGTTTTATCTTGCCCGCTCTAATCAATGGTTATTCCCCCAATTCAGAATAGGGACGGGAGGATGCTCCTCCCGTCCCGTAACTTTTTAACTAAAGATTTTAGTAGGCTTCGTCCGCACTTCTTTCAATATCTTTAAGTACCTTTTCCAGGTCTTCACCACTCACGTAGTCCATAATTCCAGTCCAGAAAGTTCCTGAACCAACAGCTGAAGGCATGAGATCGGAACCATCAAAGCGGAAGATTTCCGCCTCTGAAAGTATTTTCGCCGTTTTAGCGGTTATCGGATCTGGATAAGCATCGGAGCTAACTTTGGTGTTCACTGCTAGTTTACCCAGCTCCTTAACCCAGACCTCCTGGGCTTCGGCCGAGGCGAGGAACTCCATTAAACTGTGAGCCGCTGGAGTGTCATTAAAGGCACTAACCAGGTCACCAGCACCCAGCAGAGGATTCCCGTGTTCTTTGTCAATTGATGGAAGCACGAAGACGTCGTAATCCTCTCCCGCTACTAGATCGGGGTTTTGGTCCTTGATAAAGCTCTGAATGAACGTAGCCTGACGATGCATATAACAGCGAGGAGGGTCCGTGAAAAGTCCGGCAACTGAGTCTCCAAAATTAATCGTTAGCGCACCGGTAGGACCTCCAAATACGTAATCACGGTCCTTTACGATGCTACCAAATTTCTCCCATGCCCTATGTACGACCGCGTCCGTCCATTCTATGTCATGGTTAACCCAGGCATCGTACATATCTGGTCCAGCAGTCCTGAGCATGATATCTTCAATCCAGTCCGTGCCAGGCCAGCCGCTGGCGGGCCCACTTTCCAGTCCTATACACCAAGGAGTCCCTCCATCAGCAACGATCTGATCGGACAAATCGGTTAATTCGCCCCACGTTTCAGGTACTTCATAGTCATGTTTTTCGAATTCCTTGGGGTTGTACCAGACCAGGCTTTTGAGGTCCGCGGACAGGAAAATACCGTAAATGTCACCATCTACGGAGGCAAGGTCGACAAAGGCCTCCGGGTGGGATTCAACTATTGACTCGTCCAGACTCACCAGGGCGTCCTTTTTAACGAACTCCTCCATCTGTCCTGGATTGGGAATTGCTGCTACATCGGGAGGATTTCCTCCTTCTACCCTTGTCACCAAAACCGTGGCAATATCCCGCCCTACGGATTCAACAGTGACGTCAATGCCAGTCTCTTCTTCAAATATTTTTATCGTTTTCTTAAAGGCCTGAAGTTCTTCTCCGCTCCAAGTAACTGCTATACTCACTTTTTTCTCTTGAGCAAAGCTAATCGCGAAAAGCCCTCCGATCAACAAAACTCCGATCAATAAAACACTTAAACTCTTTTTTAACAAGGTAAATCCCTCCTTTGTGGATTAAGATTTGACTAATATATGTCGGAACAACCAATATCGTATTGACTTATCACCTCCGCCTCCAGATTGCATCCAAAAAAGCGTCGCTCCGCCAGGTTAGGGGATGAAAACTGGGATTTTTGCCATTCGGAAAGCATTTTTGTGGCAATTGCTGGATAATATTCTCTTTCTTCAGAACAGGTTCCAGGTTCTTCTGAGAGGGCATTATCCATATCTAAGATATCCTTTAGAACCACAGATCTAGCCCTACCAACATTTTCTGCCCGATCCACTAAGTTCACTGAAAAGCCCCATGAGCTTTTCTTAATCATCTTAGACTAACTCCTCAGGCTCGAGCAATGAACCCAAATCCTGTTACCAGGTAATCAGACAACTGATTACTCAAAAAATTTTAGCATATAAAATGAAAAAGTCAAAAAAATCATCAACTCAAACAAAAGGAATTAATTTTAGTTTATTACCCTGATTCCTGCAAATTCACTGTTCTAAGGGAAGTACCGGGAACTTAATCTTGCGAAACTCAGGCTAGGATAAAGTCCCTCACCCAACCGGAACTGAATAGCTAACTCATGGACTTCGGTAAGATCAAAACGGATAGCCCGCTAGTATTTGCCTTAATTCAGTAAAACAGATAATATAATAAACAGAGGTTTAATTTATCGTTATTCAAGGGACTGGCTTTCGGCCGGTTACCTTGACAGAGATTTTCCAACCAAATCCCGAAAGGGTAAATTTCAGGAGGGATAGCCTTATGTGGCAAAAAAAAGCTAAATTAACGTTTGTTCTGGTCTTAGCAGTAGGACTTCTAAGTGTTGGCGCTTTAAGCGCGGAACTAGGAACGAAAAAGAACCCTGTTCAATGGCTCTTTCCCCCATCCACGAACGCTACGGTAATAGAGGACGTAGCAAACGAGATTGCAAAGGACCTATTCGAGATGACGGGTATCTACATCGAACCCCACGTTACCGCCGACTACGCTGCTCTGATAGAAG
>JAGXLB010000250.1 GCA_018334915.1 Candidatus Bipolaricaulota bacterium | reverse complement strand
GCAGGGCTCAGCCCGTACCCGCGTCAAAAGTCGTGAGCGAAGGGCACTGGCAGAGCTTCATATCTCACAAAGCTGTTGCCAGAGCAGCTGGAATGGGCTGGATAGGAAAATCACTAATGTTGATAAATCCCGACTACGGGCCCAGATTGAGATGGGCAACTATCTTGACTGATCTGGATCTGGATTGGGGCGAACCGATGGAAAATAAGTGTGGAGATTGTACGGAATGCGTGGAAGCCTGTATAGTCGACGCTTTCGAGAATTCTGGATTTGAAGACTATCCCCAAGACCGGGATTCCTGTTTCGACGTTGATAGCTGTGCCCGGAAACTGGAAGAGTTTGCCGACGATCCCGATATAGGAAGCATGGTTTGCGGAATATGTATCAAGGCCTGCCCCTGGGGGTCAACCGAAGTTAAAACAAAACACTTGACCCAATGTAAGCACCAAGGCTAGAAGGACCTGGCCCTCGGGCTAACGTATTTTTTATACTCTGTTCAACGTTTACAACAGAGGAAAAATCCCAACTATCGACAATTAACTTTTTAGATTGTAAGTATCCGTTCCGGCCGGAAGGACCGTATGAATGGTTCCAGGACTACTAACAAAATGGTTTCTTAGGTATTTCTTCTAGCTTTCGGGAAGAATTTGGCCATGGCTTTTCTCATTCCCCCATGTACCTCGCTTGCTATATATTCGACCGATTTCGGATCTATTCCAAGAGCTTATCTTCACTTTGAGGCATCGGGCAGCTCCTCCTTTTAATGTGGGAGCAATGCCATCATATCAACTTTAGCTCTCAAGGTATTCACTAATCGCCTTCTTCAAATAGAATGTATCTTTCGCACCACCCATTTCCCGAACTGAATGCATGGAAGCCATAGGTGGACCTATGTCCATAGTTCTAATACCAGTTCTTGTTGCGGTAATCGGACCAATTGTACTGCCGGATGGTTTGTCAGCTCTATTAACAAAGACCTGACTCGGTACATCGGCGTTATCGCAGATATTTTTGAATTCTGCCGTATTCTTTGGATCCGTGACATACTTTTGATTTGCGTTCAACTTAATTACGGGCCCACCGTTCAATTTTACTTTATGGTTTTTTTCGTACTCATCGGGATAATTTGGATGTGCGGCATGAGCTCCGTCCACCGACAGAATAAACGAATTTGTTAAACCGACAAGGAAATCTTCTCTGTTCAAGCCCAGGCTGAGCGCAATTCTCTCAAGAATATTCGGCAAGAAGGGTGAAGCACCGCCCTTAGTCGTATTAGAACCGACTTCTTCGTTGTCAAATAACGTGACTATCTCGGTACTTGCAGGAACCGTGTCTACCTCCAGAAGAGACTCGATTGCACTGAAACAAGCCATTAGGTTGTCTATTCTGCCGGATGTAAAGAATTCTCCGTTAAGTCCCAGAATCGAGGGAGGTTGAGTGTCGTAAAGCTTTAACTCAAAGTCTTTAACTTCGTCGACATTCACTGAAAGATCCACGGCAATTAGTTCCTTGATATCCTCCCTCGAAAAATTATCGCCCCTCGTCTGGCCAATAACCGGGGGCAGGTGCTTTTCCTTGTCAAATTTTAACCCTTCATCATTGACCTCTCTATTTAGGTGTATGGGTAGCTGGGAAATCCTGAGCAAGTTTTCATCACCCTTCCAGAGCTTGGTAACTATATCACCTTCTTTGCCAAGGGCAACTTTTCCTGCCAGCGATAAATCCCGATCAGTCCAGGAAGCTATCAAAGGGCCTCCATAAATCTCTACTCCTAACTGTTTGTAACCTTCCTTCTCATACATGCCGTCGTGTTTAACCTTAAAACCGGGTGAGTCGGTATGAGCTCCAATTATCTTAAACCCGTTTTGAGAGAGGTTCTCATTTCCTACTATTCCAGCCAGAAGGCTTGAGTCTTCCTTTACAAGGTAAAACTTCTCCCCAGGCCGAACCTCGAATTTTTTGGATTCTTCAAGCCTGTGAAAGCCTTCTTGTCCTAACTTTTCAGACAAGTTTTTTACAGCCCATTCTGATGTAGGCGAATTGTCAAGAAAATCCAACAAATCCTCTGTAATTGCCTTTGTTAAAGCAGAATTTTTCATCCTTACTCCTCTTTTAATTTTTAGTAAACTACCCCGGAGCAAACTCAGGGCTTTTAAAAGACTTTTTACCTTACAGATCAAACCGGAGCTGGTCCTCGTGTTGAGACTTGATATAGCGCCTAATTACTTTCTTGGTCACCTCATCTCCGACAGAGCGAATGAAGTATCCCTCCGTCCACAAAGCACCACCCTAGAGTTTCTCACGTATCTTGGGATATCGTTCAAAGAGTTTTCTAGCGGAGATACTCTTCATTATCTGTACTACCTTGCTTGGGCTGTACTTCGGTGGAGCGGACCCAAATAGGTGTACATGGTCGGGCATTACCTCAAGCGTACCTATCTCGATATCGTAACGGTCTGCGACTCCCTTGAGAATCTTTTCCAAGTTATCACCTATTTCCTCTTCGAGAAACAGTTTTCGATACTTCGGTACCCAAACGAAGTGGTACTTCAAATCGTAGACAGAATGTCTGGTACGTTTTGCCGAAACCATTTACAACTATGGTACCAGATAGTTTGCCTGCGGCAAACCACCACTTTCATTTCCAAAGCGAGCTGTGGGGTATTCAGTGGAGAGTTTTTATAAATTTTGAAAGCTCCTACCGCGAAACATATTATTTATAAAAATCAACAATATCTGCGATGTTGATTTGACTAAACGCCAATATCCCGCCGTTGAAACCCGTACATCCCGATTGCAAATAAAGCAACCGTTCCCGCGAGCAAAATCCCGACGTCCCCGAAATCTATTCCGCTTTGCAGGACGTCTCCACCTCCGTAATAATGAAAGACCGAAACAGGCCTGAACGGTTCCAGGCTCCCGACGATCTCGGACATGGAGTTGAGTAAATACGAAACAATACCGACGGCACTGGCTACTCCTTTGCTTAACCCGCCTTTCCCGGTCAACCCACCAAGAGCAAGGACAAAAGTACCAAACAGAAGGCCAAGCAGGACCAAGCTAAACGTTACCTCGGCCAGCGACAGGAACGGAAGTCCCATGTTTGCCGAAGTAGTTCCTATGATATTTCCAACCCAGAATACGACTCCCAGCGCCAGAATTCCCAGAGTCATCGCGGAAAACTTCTGGATGTACACCGACATCCTGGTTATCGGGTTCGTGAGTAACAGGTTTAGCGTCCCTTTCTCTTCCTCGCCCATCAGGGTAGAGCTGGCAAAAGAAACGGCAAAGACGATAAAAACCAGTGGACCGAGCAGCGGGAGCAGTTCGGCGCCCAGCCAGCCCTCTGGTGTAGTCAGATCGTAGGCTCCACCGAGAAGGCCCTGAATCAATTCACTTTCCATCATCTGGTTTACTGCAGAGACGTCGATTCCTTCAATACTGGTAAACATCATGCTGTACCAGATTGTGATAAATAATACAC
>JAGXLB010000249.1 GCA_018334915.1 Candidatus Bipolaricaulota bacterium | reverse complement strand
TCGCCGGATATTGTTAATTCATATATGGGACAAGTCCCATAACATCCTGTTCTTTCTAATGTAATAATAACATCATTAAAATCAGTTGGTTGGGGGGGAGGATATTCAAAAGAAACCATGAGTAAAAAAACAACTCCAATGATGATTAAGATTTTTATTTCATACCATTATTATAATATCTATTGATGTATAACAAGCTTGCGATAGTTTCAAGGTGGGTTGAAGTTAGGCGGCGGAATTGAATATAACTCGTTATTATACGTACTTTCTTCGTAATTATAACAACCTATTTAGTAATGCTAGAAAAATTCAAAATTATGCAAAAACAGCTAGGTAAACTAAAAAAGAATTAAAAGTCCGTGATTATAGTCTTAAAACTATCAAGAGTTACTTGTATGGGCTCAAGGAATATTTTTCTTTTAAAGAATCAAACCTACTACTCTTTTGCCCTAACTGATGGTTTTTTTCGCTGTTTCTTTGCCCTTTTCGTACTGTTCTTCGGTGGCCCCAATCTCCACGTTTTTCTTCTTTGCCAGCCTGTAGATCTCATGGACGGAATGATTTAAGATCTCGGCGCCTCTGGAAACGGAAAGCCTTCCCTCGGAGATCAACTCAAGGACGTACTGTTCGGCCCCTTCGTAAAGTTCTTTCTTCCCCTGAGTTACCGTCTCCTTGTAGACTGCCTTCGGGATTAAACACTTGTGGCGATCGACCAGGGCCGAAAGCAAGCCCGCCTTTTTCAGCTTGAGCAGTCCATCCGAGCCCAAAATTATCTTGCTCATCACCTAATATCATACATTCTTATACAGAATCTTAAATGTCTTTCCTTGCCATTCAATCACTTTAGTTGGAGAGGTCACTTTAGTTGGAGAGGTTTTTGAAAGTTCGATCTAACTAGAATTCAGGTCTAAACTATATCAGTATAAAATTAGGACATTTGGCGCTTTTCGTAGCAACTCCAACTGTCTTTTGCAGCAAACCGAGTATTGTGTCGCCAAAATCTTTATCAGCGATTTACAATGATCGCCGTTTCACCTCTCTTTGACCACCACAATTATAGAATAAATGAAAAAACTAACCAAATTGTGGAAAATGGAGGGGCCAAAGAAGGTTGCCGAACTCTGTACTTTTAGATTGCCGTTTTCTGCAAAATTTAATTACGAAGGACAGATAGTGCCAAGTGGTATGAAAATCGTAAGCATTGTCTTTAACTCAGTTAATCAGGTATTCATAAAGAAAGGTCAATGTACTTTTCACCATTCTATGGACTATCTCTCTTTTACCTCCACTATATTTAAGTTCTTTAGATATACTACCGTGATCTGTAACGAGAGATGCGTAGGCTAGACCCTGATAGAGCTGTTTGTCGTTTTTAACAGAAAAATTTAGATTTGTAATGGACAGCGATAGATCGCTTTCTGTCTGTTCATGCAATCTTTTGGCCATTAGTAAACCTATACCCTCGCTCGTCTTTCCTTTTGCATTTAACTCTTCCGGGGATATTCCGAGAAGCTCTTCTTTTGCCTTTGGATATGGAACTATTAGACCCCTGTCAAATTTCTCGACGTTATTGGGCAACTCGTTCAAAAATCGAGAAAAAGATCCTCCCGTTCCTGCCTCGGCTACACTAATACTCAGCCCAGAATCATTTATCATTTCACAGACTCGCTCATGGAGTGAAGTCTCACCTGGTGCATATATCAGATTACCCAACCTTTCCCGGAGTTGCATTTCTGTCGCGGAGATCATCCCTTCAACCTCTTCAGGAGAACCTTTAGCAGTTATCCTTAAATGTACCTCTCCCCGCTTTGCCAGTGGAGCGACAGTGGGATTTTCTTTATCTAAAAAATCTGAAACTTTACCCTGTAATGTCGATTCTCCAATTCCACAGAGCCGCAATATTCTAGATCTTATTACCTTCATGGGCTCATCCAACATTTCCTTTAGATAAGGGACCACATGGTTCTCCATCATATGCTCCATTTCCCCCGAAACGCCAGGCATTGCCACAGCAATACTATCATCTGCCTCAAGTATCATCCCCAAGGCTGTTCCTCTAGGATTAGGAATGGTCTTACTACCTGCAGGGAAATATGCTTGTTTCTCGTTTGCAGGCGCGATATCTTTGTCGGCTCCCTCGAAATATTTTTTCAGATGTTCTACCGCTTTTTTCTCCCGAACGAGTTCTCTATCCCAAACCTCACCGATTAATTCCTTAGTGATGTCGTCGGAGGTAGGGCCTAATCCCCCGGTAGTTAGCACGATTTCCGATTCACTTTTTGCTCGAGTCAGGACGTCTTTTATCCGGTCTCTATTATCTCCCACGCTTTGCTGGTGAAATAAATTTACACCGGAGGCAGCCAACTTCCGTGCAATGAAAGCAGAATTCGTGTCAATAGTCTGTCCGAGTAAAATCTCCGTCCCGATAGTCACTATTTGAGCATTCATAATTTGCCTCTTTTTACATCGACGTTGATCAATGAGCTGGCATTTTCCTATTTTTTAGTTATGTGAGAAGTCTAAATAAGTTAACCAAACGGTCAATCTGCTTTACACGATTTTTTCACACAGCGGGTTCTAATCGATATTAATACCATATTTGTCATACACTTTTCACCATAACTGGTTTTATCAAAAGCATTTTATTGACGGATCCTTCGCCTATCAAATTACAGTAATTAAACCTGTCTTCTATTTCTTTAGGGCATTTGACGTTTCACGAAGTAACTTCCGTTCTATGTAAAAGCACCTCAAGCATTTTATCCACGAAATCTTCACCAGTTAATTTACAAGTGGTTCTCGTTTCTCCTCTTTGACCACTGCGATTATAGAATAAATGAAAAAACTAACCAAATTGTGTGTGCGGGCGACCAAATCTGGTCGCCGTTTTTTATTGCTTTGTCTTTTCTATCAGACAAACGTGTGGCTTAGAAGTCAAGTGAATCCCTGGTATCTACGAAGCTCTCATTGCCGTTTTAAGCGGTTTTTGTCACTCCGGCTATAGTTAAAAAAAAATAGGGTTCGTTAGGATCCATCTCGGTTGGCTAAGTAATTTCTGAGAAAATTGGACAAAATTTGATAGATTGCCGCGGAAATATTTTTAACTCACATGGCTGAATGCTAAAATCCGGACTCCAGTAACTCTCAATAAGTGACTCAACCACTTGTCTCAGTCTGGAACTATTGAAACCATCCGGTTATGATAAGTGTAGATAAAAGGGGGAACACTCATGTTTAGTTCAAAAATCAGCGCAAAAACTACAAGTGGTTTATTTTTCGTATCTCTGGTGTTTGCTCTCATATTTTTCCTCTCTTTTTCCGTCATTGAGGTCAGTGCGGAAGAAATCGTGGTGGATAAAGAGAGCTACTCAGGAGACTACTCCTACATACAGGAGGCTGTGGACGCCGCCTCTTACGGTGACACTGTTTACGTCAAGCCAGGGACATACGAAGAAACCATTGACCTTAGGAACGGGATTACTTTAGAGGGTGCCGGGCCAGAAGAGACGAA
>JAGXLB010000248.1 GCA_018334915.1 Candidatus Bipolaricaulota bacterium | reverse complement strand
AGTGGTATATATGACTTAACATATAATATCAAGGAACTGGTATCCTGTCAAGTAGATCATTTTTTAAACAAAATAGGTATCTCCTGAGTAAGTGTCTTTTCTTTTCTGGAGGGATACTTTATCGTAGCCAGCGATAACTAAGGCCCTTGCTTAATAATCTTAGACCAGTTCAAGCACCAATTTGCGCTAAGGATTCTTTCTCCAGAGCTACCTTCTTGTTAGAACCACGCCACACAGTAGGTAAAAATCGCTCTGTCAAAGGAAAATTTTGAGACGCGTTCAGGTCAGGTTTAACTAGATAATTTCTCCCGGATAAACGGTTGGCCGCGTTAAAACGCTGCGCGCGTTAAAGTTGACTTTATTTTCTGTTTATGATTAGATTATGAATAGAGGGCCTGTTTGTTAAAAATTGTAGAAGGAGGTATTCCTATGAAAAGACGAGCTGTAGCTGTCGTAGTGCTAGTAGTTTTACTGTTCGGGTTAACCGCTTTTGCCGCATCTCACGCGGAACCAAACGGTGTGATTGCCTTCGTCACGGATTTCGGTCGAAAGGACTTCTACGTTGGAGCGATGGAGGGAGTAGTTCTGTCAAAATTCCCCGAAGCTAAAATAGTTCATATCAGCCACGAGGTCGAGGAGTACAACATTCGGGAAGGCGCCATAACGACTTATCTGGCGGCCAAGGAATACCCAAAGGGTACGGTATTTTGTACGGTTGTGGATCCCGGTGTAGGTACCGAAAGGAAGCCCATCGTTCTGGAGACGGAGACAGGCCACTATTTCATCGGCCCTGACAACGGGGTTCTTACGATGGTTATGAATAACATGGGAGTAAAAGAAGTAAGAGTCCTGGAAAACCCCGACTGGAGAAGAGAGGGTTGGGTCTCAAAGACCTTCCATGGCCGTGACGTTTTTTCACCCGGTGCTGCCCACTTAGCTTCCGGGGAACCTTTCACTGAAGCCGGCCCCGAGTACATGGAATATAAAACTCTCGACATCCAGCAATCGAGGATAGAGGACGGAGCCGTCGTTGGCGAGGCCGTAATGATAGATGAATACGGAAACATTCAAGCCAACGTCCACGCGAGCGAGCTAGAAGAAATAGGGCTTGAGGTAGGGGACACGGTGGAAGTACAGATCGGAGAAGTAGTAGAGCAGGCCGAATACGCTACCACCTACGGTGACGTTCCCGAGGGAGATTTCCTCGTATTTAGAGCATCAACTGACTTCATCGAAGTAGCTATAAACATGGGTTCCGCGCAGGAAAACTTCGGGGCGGAGCTAGGCTCCACCATAGAGTTTAGGCCCGCCGATTAGGTAATCTAAAGCTTCTCTTCGCGTAGTGTTTTCCGGTCATTAGTCTCGAGAACCCCGCCAGGCGGCGGGGTTTTTTGTTTAGCGCTTTAATTACACTGGCAACGTTCACCAAATACGAGGAACTAATTGTAGAATATTAGCGCAGGGAGTGGTTTCAAGATTATTACACAACCACCAAAGGTCACCAAAGGTTAGGCTGCGTTCTAAAAATTACCATGGAAGGTTGGTTTCTACCCAATTTACAGTTGCATTTACTGGAGAGTCATAGTCATTCAAAATCGTAGTTCTCTAGATTTTTGGGTACATGAAAGAGAGTAGTTTGTTTAACTGTTCCCCCTGGGTTAACTTCAGAGTTATTATCTATTGGGTAACTAATGTCGGGCATATCTGCGTCGTAATACATACCGTACCGTTTGTTGTGTATAAACCTGAAAAAGGGGTCTCCTCCCCTAAAAATAGAATGAATAAATTCTAAGAAGAGGAGGAGGAACCCCAATGACCGATGAAAGTATAGAAAGAGAAGGAAAGTTTAACAAACCGTTAAACGAGATGTTGAAAAGTATGGTAAAAGAAAGACTTGAAACTTTAATGGAGACCGAAAGAGAGGCTTTTCTCTCTAAAGAAGAACCGGAAGACGTAGCCAACGGCTACTACAACCGTGACTGGGAGACCAAGTTCGGTGAAATAAAAGATCTGGAGGTTCCAAGAGATAGAGAAGGGGAATTTAGCACCAAGCTCTTTTCTCCTTACCAGAGAAGAAGCGGTTGGCTGGAAAACCTGGTAATAAAGATGTATTCCCGGGGTCTTTCCACCAGAAAGATAGCAAGTCTACTGGAGGAGATGTACGGAACCCATTACTCCTCAACGACAGTAAGCAGGATTACCGACCAAACGTTAGAAGACGTGAAAGAATGGAGAAACAGGCCTCTTGCAAAAAGGTATTCGGTAATCTTTCTCGATGGCATGAGCTTTAAGCTAAGACGGGGCAGTGTGGCAAACGAAGTAGTCTACTTTGCTGCCGGTATCGACAGGGAAGGTTACCGGGAGATGTTAGGTTTCTGGTTTGGGGCGGAAGAAAGCTCCACAGTCTGGAAGGAGATATTAGAAGAACTTAAAGAACGTGGCCTAGAAGAGGTTTTACTAGTAGCAACGGATGACTTACCGGGTATTAAGGAAGCAGTTGCACAAGCCTTCCCCAAGGCCGACCACCAGCAGTGTGTGCTACACAAGGTACGCAACAGTGCTGCCAAGGTAAGAGGTACCGACGAGGACGAGCTAACCGATGATCTAAAGAAGATCTACGAGGCACCCGATAAAGTGACTTGTTTCAACATTTGTGTCAGGAAAATCCCACTTTGAGAACATGCATTTTTCCTTCATCTGACCAAAAATTTAACACCTCGCGACGAGTGATAAAAATACTTATAAAGGTATTCGATGAAAACAGCTCGATGCGCCTGAAACCGACCGAAAACCCGAGAAACCATCAAACACCCCCTGCCCTTACCACGGCCGGACCAAAAGGATCCGCTTAGAATGGATCTGAAAGGATGGCATCTTGCTGGCTCGCAGCTCATAGAAACACTGGAGCCCTTAGCTAGAACTCCGCGGGGTTGCCCTGCTTGCAACAGACATTTACGGAATTTTTAGTTCGCTAAAAACAGACCTTCAATCCTTCCAGAGACGAATAGATCCGCCCGTTCCTTCATCAAGCTCGAACAGCTCGGGCCTGGGGTTTTCGATCTTCGCTGTTTTTAATTGCCTCCCTTGTACGGAAACCTTCCCTTTCCTATTATTACGTAGGTATTAAATCGTAATATGATCGTATTCGACGCTTCCACGCTGATACTGCTGGCCAAGATCGGACTGCTAAGAGACCTAACCGACCGGGTAAAGGTAGGGATGCCACCTCGGATAAAAGAGGAGTGTACCCGGGGAGAAAGCACTGACGCCAGGTTGATCGATCAATTGATTGAAGAAGGCAGGATCCGGATACTCGAGGTAACCGAAGAAGAAGCGACGGAGGCCGAACGGCTGAAGGAAGAATTCTCGATCGGTGAAGAGGTCTACGCCTTGGTCCTGGCACGAAAAGAGGACTACCTGTTTGCCACGGACGACAAAGCGGCGATCAATGCCTGCAAGGTCTTCGGGGTGGAGTTTACGACGGCGATTGATTTCTTGATTAGGGCCTGCGAACGGG
>JAGXLB010000061.1 GCA_018334915.1 Candidatus Bipolaricaulota bacterium | reverse complement strand
GAGGAAGAGGCAATACGAAGACATAAGTCTAGAGTTATATGACGCCCAAGCAGATACCCAGAAGCAGATTTCTTTAGTCGAAAACGCCATCGTCAAAGAATTTGACCTAATAATCGTTCAGCCCAGAAATAGTGATGCTTTAAGCCCAGTCCTAAACGAAGTGGTAGATGCGGGAATTGATTTGATAACCACAAATCCAAAAGTGGAAGGCATTGAAGGGGCTTCATTCGTTGATGCTGATCCATATGCACAAGCAGGGGTTGTTGCTATTCAAGCGCGAAATCAAGTACCACAGAATGCTAACGTAGTAGTTTTATATGGTCCTCCTGGCAACCTTCATGCTATAGTTAGAAAAAAAGCCTGGCAGCAAATATTCTTCCAGAATCGTCCCGACGTGAACGTTATAGGCGAACAGATCGCTAACTGGAATAAGTCAGAAGCTATGGATTACATGGAAGACTGGGTGACAAGAGCAGAAGGAAAGATAGACGCAATAATATCTATGAACGACAACATGGCAGCTGGTGCAATAGAAGTACTGAAAGACAACGAAGATTACGCCCCAGAAGATGTCTATGCTTACGGAGTTGACGGAACTGCTGAAGCCGTACAATTAATAGAAGAAGGTTGGTTAACCGCAACTTGTTTCCAAAATGCTTATGAGCTTGGAAAAATTAATATGGAAACAGCTCACAAGTTATTAACTGGAGAGGAAGAGCAAATTCATACTTACATTGGGACACCCTTAATAACTCAAAGCAATCTAGAAGAACTAAGAAGTGTCCACGAAGAAGCGGGTAATCTTTAATCCGTTAAATAACGAATAATTTTAACCTTATATCCTCCCTATGCTCAATTACGAGCATAGGGAGGATATTTCTAAGTCGAAAATACCGAACCACAATTAAGAACTTACTATCTTGCTTTTTAGGTGTGATAAGGATGGATCTTCATTTAGAGGATAAATTTGCCGTAATTACTGGAGGCAGCAAAGGCATTGGTTTTGCCGTTGCAAAAGAGTTAGCTCGAGAGAACACCGATATTGCATTGATTGCCAGAACAGAAGCTGATCTTAAAAAAGCAGCAGACAAAATAGAACAAGAATATGATGTTAGGGCCCTACATATTCCAGCGGATGTAACCAAAAAGGAAGATATTTTTCAGGTCGTCTCAACTCTGGAGAGCAAAACTGACGGAATAGATATACTGGTCAACAATGCCGGGACGGGTAGTGAAGAAGTTATTGCCCAAGCTAAAGATGAAAAATGGCAATATTACTGGGACCTACATGTAATGGCACCAATTAGGTTAACCAGAAAATTAATCCCGCAATTAAAACAAAAAGGTGAAGGGGTTGTCTTAAACACGGCCTCAATATGCGCCAAGCAACCCTTGGATTACGAACCCATATATAATACAACCAAAGCAGCCTTATTAATGGTTTCGAAAAATCTATCGCAAGAATTAATAGGAGAAAACATTAGAGTAAATGCCATTAGCCCCGGTCTCGTGTTAACATCAGATTGGAAAAAAACTGCGGCTAAGCTCACTGAAAATAAAGAAATCACCAAAGAAGAATATTTAACACAAATAGCCGAAGACAAAACCCCCATAGGTAGATTCGCAACACCCGATGAGGTCGCTTCCCTCTACGCTTTTTTAAGTTCACCTTTAGCCAGCTATTGCGTCGGGTCCAATTACTATATTGATGGGGGTTGGCTAAATAGCGTTGTTTAGAAATATTTGAGGGTTCGACTGCTCTATATAAAAAGTAAAATTCTTAAAGTTTTAAAACTTAGTGGGTATTTAGCTTTAGTTGAAATATTCCTAATCAAACAAATATTAGAGGTGTTAATAATGAAGGCGATGTATTTAAAGGAACCTGGTACAATAGTTGAAAAGGATATCCCAAAACCTGATATAAATGAGGAAGGATTGCTAGTAGAAATAAAGCAAGTTGGAGTCTGTGGTTCTGATATAGAGTATTATGAAACCGGAAAAATAGGTGAATTTGTAGTAGAAGAACCATTAATCCTGGGCCACGAATCAGCAGGGGTAGTAGCTGACGTTGGAGAAAAGGTAGAAAATTTTGAGACAGGTGACAAGGTGGCCCTTGAACCAGGGATCCCCTGTCGAAAGTGCAAACACTGTAAAGAAGGTAAGTACAACTTGTGTCCGAACGTCAATTTTATGGCCACGCCTCCAATTGACGGCACATTTACTGAATATTTCGCCCAACCGGCTGATTTTGCATACAGACTACCGGACTCAATATCCCTTGAAGAAGGTGCCTTGATGGAACCACTGTCTGTTGGAATACATGCTGCACGGAGGGGTAACGTCGACCTTGGTGATTCCGTAGCAGTTCTTGGAGCTGGACCCATTGGATTGGTCACCATGCAATCCGCTTTTGCAGCAGGAGCATCAAAAGTTATTATAACCGATATTGTAGATTTTAGGCTGGAGAAGGCCAAAGACCTGGGAGCAACCGATGCAATTAACGTCCAAAAAGATGACCTAAAAGACCTCTACGGGGAATTTGATAAAGTTTTACAGACGGCTGGAACTTCAGACACCTATGAAGAAGCCATGCATCTGGTAGATAGGGGTGGGAAAGTTGTACAGGTAGGAACCCCTTCAGCGGATGAACTAAATATTGACCCAAACGAACCAATAACTAGAGAGTTCGACATACTTGGTGCCTTTAGATATGCAAATACCTATCAGGATGCTATAAATCTCGTGCATTCTGACACAATTTCTTTAAAACCACTTATTTCTAAAACTTTCCCCCTCGAAGAAACGGAAGAAGCTTTAATTTATTCGAGTGAAAACCCTGAAAAAAGTATAAAAACCATGGTAGAAATCTCCTAAGCCTAACGAGTGACCTTAAGTGCAATCTCGAGGTGTAACGTTTCAATAGTAAAACAAAACCTTGCTTACTTAATTGTTGAGTAAAAAACCGACAAAAGTTAGGTCATTGACGTTATGGCAGTGATACTTGGCAACCTAATTTTAATCCGGCCTAAAAGCACTAATCATAAAAAAAATAGAATAAATAAGAGGAATAAGTAAAATGACCCAAATGCTCGGACTTGACCTAGGAACGACTGGAGTAAAAGCGCTCGCTATCAACAACCAGGGAGAAGTTTTAGCAAGTCATACAGAAGAATACAAGCTTCATCACCCACAACAAGGCTGGTCGGAACAATCAGCTGACGATTGGTGGGAAGCGACGGTAAAAGCAATAAAAAAAATACTCAAGAAAGAATCGGTAGAAGGGAAAAATATAAATGGTCTTGCTTTCTCCGGCCAGATGCACGGCTCGGTCTTCCTGGACGACGAAGGCGAAGTAATTCGCAATCCGATACTCTGGAACGACACCAGGACCACGAAGCAGTGTCGGAAAATTGAGGATAAAATCGGAAAAGAAAGACTACTTGAGTTGGTCGGCAATCCGGCTCTGGAAGGTTTCACGGCGCCAAAAGTCCTTTGGCTGCGGGAAAACGAGCCAGAAAACTACGAAAAGCTAGACACCCTCCTGCTACCCAAGGACTATATTGTCTACAGGCTAACTGGTCGACGAGTTACGGAGAACTCGGATGCAGCAGGAACAATTCTTTACGACGTCGAAAACCAGGAATGGTCGAAGGAAGTCTGTGAGTCATTAGGAATAGATCGGAACCTCCTCCCGGAGGTGCTGGATTCGGTCGACGTGGTCGATTCCATCAAGGACGAATTAGCCGAAGAAGTCGGCCTACCGAAGGATACGCCGGTGGTCGCCGGTGGCGCAGACAACGCCTGCAGCGCTGTGGGTAACGGTATAACCGAGGAGGGGTTATTCCTGGCCAGCATCGGCTCCTCCGGCGTGGTACTGGCCCACTCGGATCACATGGAGATCGACTTCGGAGCCAGAGTCCACAGCTTCAACCACTCCGTCCCGGACAAATGGTACCTAATGGGAGTAATGCTCAACGCCGGGCTCTCTTACCGCTGGTTTCGGGATACTTTCTCATCGCTGGAGGTTCAGACCGGGGAGTTCACCAATCGGGACCCCTACGAGTTGCTCAACTCAGAAGCGGCACAGGCGCCGCCCGGAAGCGGGGGCTTGATTTACTTACCCTACCTAAACGGAGAAAGGACCCCGCACAAGGACGCAAATGCCCGGGGTACGTTCTTCGGTTTTTCCGGGACCCACGAGAAGCGGCACTTCGTCCGTTCCGTCCTGGAAGGGGTGACGTTCGGCCTGCGGGACTCATTCGAACTGATAAAGGACATGGGAGTTGAACCGAAACAAATTCGAGCTACGGGAGGAGGGGCTAAAAGCGCACTCTGGCGTGGCATTCAGGCCGACATATTCGGACAGGAAGTAGTAACAACGGCAGTGGATGAAGGCCCAGCTTATGGAGCCGCTTTATTAGCTGGAACTGGTTCAGGCGTATTCGAATCAGTGGAGAACGCAGTAGATGAATGCGTCGAAACTAATTCAATTCAGTCTCCCCGCCCTGAAAACGAGCGGATCTACGAAGATTTGTATCCAGTGTATCGCTCGCTTTATACTTCTCTTGCTGAAGATTATGAGAAGCTGGCTGAATTTAGAAGAAAATGGGAGTTCGAATGAATAAGAAGCAAGCAAAAAATAAGACCCTAGATTACTTTAAAAAAGCCAAAATAAAAATAACCAAATCCGAAATGGAAAGGATAGAAATTACTGATTTGGGTTTGGGAAGGCTTGAAGAAATAGGCCTACAAATATTAACTTACGTAAACACGGATAGGTACTGCGCCAAAGAAATGGTACTTTTCCCTGGCCAAACATGTCCTGAACATCGGCATCCCGAAATCGATGGAGAACCCGGCAAACAGGAAACCTTCAGATGTAGATGGGGGAAGGTTTTCTTGTACGTTGAAGGGAACCCTACGCCTTCCCCTAATTGCAGTCCACCGGAAGGTAATAAAGATCATTATACAGTATGGAATGAGATAGTACTTGACCCGGGCGAACAATATACAATCTCTCCTGACACCAAACACTGGTTCCAGTCAGGAAAAGACGGGGCGGTCATTTCAGAATTTTCAAGTACGAGTAAGGACAAATACGACGTTTTTACAAATCCGAATATCGAAAGGTAAAAACATTAGAATAAACTTTAACAGAGATCATCTTTTGCCTGATTTAATTCATTAACACGGGAACAGTGGAACGAGAGATTATCTTTATCTATTTCTGATTGATTAACTTGTTTCGTTCAAATCTTTACACTCCCGATAAAAATTTCCTGCCGGGTGCAATATCCCCTGAAAGTTCCTTGATTTGATTTATCTATAACGCTTTTGGTAAAGTTTAACTGCGGAAAACATAATCTACACAAAAAAGGATTAGAAAAAGGGGTTTTATGGCAAATAAACTGGATGACAAGGGGTTTGAAGCTGAATACGGAATGGTTGGAGGAGGACCCGGTTCGTTAATCGGAGAAGTTCACAGAAAGGCGGCAAAGTTTGACGGCCAGGCAAAGATAGTTTCAGGGGTTTTCTCCAGAAGCTATGACAAAACACTTCAAACCGGGAAAGAGCTTGGTCTTAACGAAGAAAGACTTTACAAAGATTTCGAAGAAATGGCGGAAAAGGAGGCAACCCGGGATAATGGAATCGATTTCGTTTCAATCGTGGTACCCAACAAATTCCACTACCCGGCAGCAAAGGCCTTCCTGACTAGAGGCATAAATGTCGTCTGTGACAAACCCTTAACCGTGACACTTGACGAAGCACGGGAACTGGATAAGTTAACGCGGGAGAAAGACCTTCTTTTCGGAGTAACTTACGTTTACTCGGGTTACCCGATGGTCAAACAGGCAAGGCAGATTGTCAAGTCCGGAGATTTAGGAGAGATAAGGGTCATACAGGGAGAATATCCCCAGGAATGGTTAGCTGCACCGGTTGAAAAAGAGGGTAACAAACAGGCAGAGTGGAGGATGGACCCGGAGCTATCGGGTAACGTTAACTGCGTTGGGGATATTGGTACACATATTGAAAACACCGTCTCCTATATTTCTGATCTGGAAATTGATTCCATCGCCGCTAATTTGAGTACTTTCGGCGAAGGAAGAGAACTGGACGATAATGCCGAGATGATGGTCAAATTTTCGTCCGGAGCGACGGGCTCCTTCTGGTGTTCTCAGATCGCCGTCGGCCACGATAACGACCTCAAAGTAAGAGTATATGGAACAAGAGGATCTTTAGTCTGGGAACAGGAAAACCCGAATTACCTCACAGTTTCCTACCTCGATGAGCCAAAAAAGGTCCTCAGCAAAGGCCGAGACGACCTGAATTCTTCCGCCGTAGACTCACTGAGATTGCCCGGTGGGCATCCGGAAGGGTTTTATGAGGCTTTCTCGAATATTTACTCGAATTATCTGGACGCGCTGAGTGACAAGAAAAAAGGTAAAGAAGTAGATCCTGAAAACTACGATTACCCGGACGTAACGGAAGGTGTTGAAGGGGTAAGATTTATCGAAACCTGCCTGAAAAGCTCCAAGCAGAATAGCGAATGGGTAGATCTAGTTTGAATCAACAAAAATTAGGCCTGTTTATTTCTTAAAAGGAGAATACCAGAGTCTTGCTGCCATCGAAAGCCCAATTAATCGACGAACGAAAATTTAAAAGCTACCCGGAACAAATCAGGGTCCGGGTAGCTTTAATTATTAAATTTCAATATAGCTAACTGCTAAGCTTCTTCCGAGTTCTCTCTATAGACTTCCAACTGGTCCTTAAATTTTGGATCCTTTAGCTTGTCTATCGCCCTGTTTTGCAGTTGCCTGACTCGCTCTCTACTGATATCGAAGACATCTCCTACTTCCTCTAAAGTCAGGGGCTGATAATCTTCCAGTCCGTACCGGAGCTTTAATATCTGCTTCTCTCTGTCGGATAGCGCCTGGTTAAGCAATCCCTTCAATCGATCCTCAAGCATATCACCAAACGCCTCTTTCTCGGGCTGCGGAGAATTCTCATCCGCTAGGACGTCTCCCAGTGCTTCGCTGGACCCCTCGTCTTCCCGCAGTGGCTTATCCAGAGAGACTGACTCTCTTTTTGCCCGTAGCGCCTTCCTCACTTTATCCACGTCTACGTCAAGTTCCTCCGCGATCTCTTCGTTCGAAGGTTCCTCGCCGGTCTCTTCCTTATGAGACTTTACAAATTTGTCTATCTTCCTATTCAGCGAAGAAACGTGGGAAGGTACCCTTACCGTTCGAGACTCATTGTTCAGTGCCTTTAGTATTGCCTGCCTTATCCACCACGTAGCGTAAGTACTGAATTTGTATCCCTTCCTCCAGTCGAATTTGTCGATTGCCTTCATCAGTCCGATATTACCTTCCTGGATGATATCCAGAAACGGCAAGCCATACCCTCTGTACTTTTTGGCGATACTTATCACTAATCTCAAGTTTGCTGAAGCCAGTTTCTCGCGAGCTTCCTCGTCTCCCTGTTCTATTCTTTTTGCCAGGTCCCTTTCTTCTTCGCGAGAAAGCAAAGGTCCAGCTTCAACTTCGTCAAAATATCTTCTTATCGGGCTATCGTTCTTGTTCGTCTCTTTCATGCTTTCTACCATGGGCCTCACCTCCCTTTGTACCCAGTAGATCTATCGATAATAAAACGGATTAAATTCGTCTTGTTAATCGTTCCAACTTTTCCTACTTTCACTTAGATTGCCTTCCATTAAGTCTAATTTAGCAGACTCAACTTAAGTCTGCTAAATATTATATCACCAATTGATATTTTTTCAAGTCCATTCAAACCAGATTTCAATTCGTACCTAATACGACTAAATAATAATCCCATAATTGGTCACTAATGTCAAATAAAAAACAAACAAGCTAAATACCTGTTATAGGTCGTTTGTGAGCTCAGGATTCGCGCGGCCGGCATAGTACCTCAAGTACGTCCGTTTCAAAGACTTCATTTGAATGACCGGGCCTGATCACACAGGCCGTATCTGCACCCCATCCAGTTCCCCCAACCGCAATCAATTCTTCTCCGTAAGGAACAAGTCCGGCGTCAACTGCCATAATCGATATTTCGACTGCCACTTTGACTCCCTGACTTAGGGTTCTGAGAGCCTCGGCCATGATCTCAGCAGGATATAAACCTCCGTAGTCATTCTTTATCGATCTGGCAACCCCGGCCAACACGTGCGTTGTAGTCAAAACCTCAACCCCCTTATCCTTCAACTCCTCTCTCTTTTCTGCCTTCATTTCGTCCACACCCGGTTCCTTAAACCCGACGTGGTGGGTAACGCACACGACATTAGGCTTGGTGTCGTCCGCCAATTCCAGGAATTTATTAACGGTTTCCCCACTTTTCGAGGCTATTACAACATTCCTGATTTCGGAGCCGTCGAGCCTGTCCAGTGCTATTTCCAGAGTAGCCTCCGTTTTTTCTCCGCCCGAATTTTGCCAGTACATAAAATCACCTAGTGTAATTTATTCAGTTCTTTCCCTCTCGGATGAAAGCGAAACTTAATAAATGAAGGTTGCCTTCATTTTTTTACTAGGGCCAGACGGTTATTTCCTCTGTTGTAAAATAACTGCGGTTCAGATATTTTTTGGTAAATTAATTTTCTCAACTCTTTAACAGTTGCAGTTAAGTGCCGCGTCGGTTAAACATACCCGCCGCTTCGCTGGAATTTTCTAGGGCTGGTTTACTCAGTTGCCTCGCTTTCTTCGAGCTGTCTTTCTATTCGCCTGCGATGACAGTAGTAGTAAGATACTGAACCTCTCACCTGCTCTTCCGATAAACCGTTAAAACGTTCGAGGATATCCTTTATAGTAAATCCTCCCAGGTGCAACTTCACTATCTTCCAGACCGGGATATCGGTACCCTTTATCGTCTCTAATCCCTCATTTACCTCGTCCCGCTCGATAAATGCCGTCACGAAATTCTGGTCACCAGAGTAACTGCATCTATCGCTATCGTTCACCCTTTACTCCTCTCTCTGTCCCAAAAACCAAAAATGAGTTACCGAATTCTACCGTAGAGCGGTTTCTTTTGTATCTGAACAACTAAAAAGGTTCAAACCTTAAGCTGAGGTAAATATTCTCTTAATTTATCTAAATCTATGGCTTCCATCGATTCGACGACAAAATCAGCCTTTTCCAGTAACCCGGCCTTATCGGTAGAGAACTTCTCGTTTGGAATTAGCAGGCAAAGGGACCCCGCTTCCATGGCTGCAAGGAGCCCGTTCTTCGAATCCTCTACGATCAGGCAGTCCTCGGGCCGAACTCCCACAGTTTCCGCCGCTTTAAGGAAAATATCGGGCGATGGTTTGCTCTCCTCAACCTGATCGGCGGATACAACCCCATCAAAAAGCTCTCCGAATCCGTGCTTTCGAATGAAGATATCAGTCAGCTCCAGCGGGGAGCTTGTTGCGAGGGTAACTTTAAGGGAACTTTGGGCAATAGTTTTCAAAAAGCTTTCCGCCCCCTCTATCAGTTCCATATCCCCATAGTACTTTTTTACCATGCCTATTCGCCGACTTCTTATCTCCCCTACCGATGCTGAAAGACCGAACTTCTCCTTGTAGAATCGTGCCGCAAACCATTGACCTCTACCGACCAGTTCGTCGTGAGTTATATCTCTGATTTGTTCCACGGACAGTTCTACTCCGTATTCGCGGAGTAGCTCTATTTCACTTTCAAACCAGGCCTGGGCGCTATCCACTAGAGATCCGTCAAGGTCAAAATGGACCGCCTTGATATTTTGAAACGCAGGATACAGTTTATTAGTTTTCACCATTACAATCTCCCTAATCAGGTTACGACAAATTAAATAAAGACTAAAATTATAGTTTCGGACGGTTAAAGATTAACTTGAGAAATAAACCCTGTGGGGGTAAGAGTCAAATCTTCGCGAAGTACCGTTTCAGGTGGTTTAGGAAGCGTGGTTTAGCCAGATCCTTAAGAGCTTCAACCTCGATCTGCCTCACTCTCTCTCTAGAAATACCGAATTTTTCTCCGATTTCCGCCAGCGTTTCGGATTCACGTCCATCAAGCCCATATCGAAGCTTTATTATTTCTCTCTTCCTATCCGAAAGTTTGGACAATCCGGATTCGAGGTCTTCAGCTAAAAGAGCTTTAAGTGTTTCTTTCTCTGGAGATGAGAATTCGTCGGACTCAATAAAGTCACCAAAAACTTCGCCCGTACCTTTCTCCAGAGGTTTATCCAGTGACACGGTCCGTTTCTCCGCTCTTTCCGCTCTCTTGACTGTTTCTACCGAGATATCCAGTCTTTCCGCGATTTCTTCCCGGCTCAATTGTTTCCTTCCCTCTTCCTTCTCTTTCTGCTTTAAGTTCTTTATCTTTCTTATTATATCGTACGTATGGGGCGGTATTCTGACAGTTTCCCCCTGGTTTACCAAAGCCAGTCTTATCTTCTGTTTTATCCACCAGGTTGCGTATGTACTGAACTTGTAACCCTTAGTTTCATCGAATTTCTCTACTGCTTCCATCAATCCTATGTTGCCTTCCTGAATTAAGTCGAGCAGGCTTACGCCCTGACTGGCATACTGTTTTGCCAGCTTTACAACTAGCCGCAGGTTTGACAGAATCAACTTTTTCCGTGCCAGCTTACTACCCTGGTTGATCCGCCTGCTAAGGTAGTTTTCCTCTGCTTTATCCAAAAGCCCGTATTTACCGATCTCAGAAATATATAATCCCAGCAGGTTGCCTGCAGAGCCCTCAAAACTGGTTGATTCTTGGCTCCCGTTTCCCCCGCCGTTATTTAGGTCATCTTCAGTAATCATCTTCAATCTCCTGATAGTATTTATCTACTATATTGATAAGCCACCCTGCGCTAAAACTCAACCGCGGTGCTACTATAATGATATCAGGTATAGCTCGTTTCACGATCGGTCAACTTAGCTTACGATCTATAACTCCTCCACCTAAAAGTTTTTCCCCATCGTAGATGGCGGCAATTTGTCCCGGACTAACGGATTTCTGGGGTTCAGAGAACTCAACTTTCACTCTGTCATCGGTCGCTTCCACTCTCGATCGAACTGTAGTAGCTCTGTATCTTATTCTAACTTCCAGATTCGCCTTTTTCGGAGGAGAACCCGTTGTCCAGTTACAGTCAACCGCGATTAATCCGGAAGAATAAAGTTCTTCCTCCGGACCTACAACAAGTCGGTTGTTTTGGTAGTTAAGGTCAACCACGTAAAGGGCTTGGTTATTCTCAAGACCAAGGCCTCTTCTCTGGCCTACCGTGTAAAAAGGCAAACCTTCGTGCTCCCCCAGGCGGTTACCTTCCACATCCACGATCTCACCGGGATCTATACGGTCCCCAGCTTCCCGTTTCAGGAAGTCCCTATAATCCCCTTCAGGAACGAAGCAAAGATCCTGACTCTCTTCGACTTCTGCCGTTACAAGATCCTCCTCCTCGGCGATATCGTAAATCTCTTCCTTTGTGTAATCGCCCACGGGGAAAATTGCTTTTTCCAACTCCTCCTGACCCAGACCGTAGAGGAAGTAAGATTGGTCCTTATTCTCATCTACTCCTTTCAATAGATACTTCAGCCCATCTTGCTCGGCCGTCCTGACGTAGTGTCCGGTAGCAATTGACGAAAACCCCATTTTCTCCGCCTGATTCCGTAACAGCTCGAACCTAACCAGCCTGTTGCACCTCGCACATGGATTGGGCGTTACGCCCTGAACATACTGCTCGATCGTATGCTCGACAACTTCCGTTTCAAACTCGGAGCTAAGGTCGACCTCGTGATGGGGTAAGTCGAGCTGGTCTGCAACTATCTCTGCCGTACTTAAGGAACAACAGGCGTTTTCTTTTCCCCGATATTCAGGAGAATTCGGGTAATTCCAGAGCCAGAAAGTTAACGTCTCAGCGTCATAGCCCCTCTGTTTGAGTAACAAAGCAGCTACCGAAGAATCGACACCACCACTTATAGCTACGAGTACTTTATTGCTTTTTTTCTTATTACTCCGACAGTCTATTCCTCCGAAATTGTCGGCTCTCCTCTTCTCGGTACCAGACATAAAAACGCGAACCCCTCACTCTCACTGACCAGTTGATGTTTCTCGTTTGAGGGAACGTAAACCGCATCGCCCCCCGACAGCTCCCTGCCCCCTTGTTCAGTCCTTATCTTGCCCCGCCCGTCGAGAACGTATATTTCGTGCTCCCAGTTGTGATAATGATAAGGCGTGTGTCCTCCATTACCCAGGGTAAATCGCCTCATCGCGAACGTTTCAACACCTTCCGGATCTCCAAGTAATACTTCCTTTTCGACATTTTCAGCCTCGTCGAGATCGGTTACTTCCCGTTTTTCAAAGTCCTCGGACTTTCTAACGGATATCATTATGACCACCGGGCAATTTATATAGGTGGTTGGGCATAGTTGCAAGAGGTCTCTCCTTCCGTTGAATAGAACCAACCAGTAATTTATCATCTCACTGGTGATAATTAAATGGAGAAGAGTTCTGACGTCATCGTCGTTGGAGCCGGGCATGCGGGTTGTGAAGCAGCATTGATTTCGGCCCGAAGTGGAAAAGAAACCACTTTATTGACAATAGATCTGGATAAAGTAGCCACGTTATCCTGTAACCCGGCAATCGGCGGTCCGGGTAAATCGCAGCTGGTTCGGGAAATAGACGCCCTGGGGGGAGAGATGGCTAGGAACACCGACCGCGCCGCTATCCACATGAGGCGCCTAAACACCAGCAAGGGCAAGGCAATGCAAATCATGAGAGCTCAGGTAGACAGGGACAAATATCGACAGGGGATGAAGCGAGTCCTGGAGACCGAGGATGAGCTGCAGCTCAATGAGGGAATGGTCCAGAAGTTGGTCGTAGAATCGGGTGAAGTAAAAGGCGTGATGACCCGAGAAGGAGTCAGTTATTCCGCCCCGGCAGTCGTTCTCACGACTGGAACTTTTCTTTCAGGGCGGGTCTACCTTGGAGACACCTCCTACCCCGCCGGAAGGACCGGAGAACCTCCCGCCAAGGACCTATCAGACAACCTGCAGAACCACGGATTGACTGTCCATAGGATGAATACGGACACTACTCCCAGAGTAAATGGAGATACTATCGACTTCTCCTCTCTGGAAAGCCAGTCGACCACGACCGAGCCTTTTTCTTTCTCCTATATTTCCGAAAAACAGGTTCTCGATGACGAATATCCGGTATATCTAACCAGGACTAACGAGAAAACACACGAAATAATTCGGAACAATATAGATAGAAACCCTAGATACAACGGCAC
>JAGXLB010000247.1 GCA_018334915.1 Candidatus Bipolaricaulota bacterium | reverse complement strand
TACAGTTCTTTCAACGATGAAGTTGTAGCAAAACACATAGATTGGGCCACCGGTCATGGCATAGATGCCTTCATGATCAATTGGTGGGGAAACCCGGATATGAAAAAGAGACTCCGGGATTATCTAAATAACCCCCTCGCCGATGAAATAGAGTACTTCATCCTCTGGGATGTTCAAAGCAGCAATGTCACACGCTCTGAGTCAGGGACGTTTGATTTCTCCCGAGAAGAAGTCGCAGATAGGTTCCAAGAAGATGCTAGATACATAATTCGTAACCTTATAAGTGACCAAAATTACTTCAAGCTAGCGGGGAAGCCGGTAATCTACCTTTACGATGAAGACGATTACGGTGGACCTTTTCCATCAATGATGGAGGGTCTAGATGAGATAGCCCAAAGTGTCGGCGGTAACAAGATATACTGGATCGGCGACAATGCACGCCCCCTATCTTCCTCCCAAAATCAACAAAGAAAAGTGGTGGATGGCATTACCGACTTCAACCCCATTGTCCATTGGTTTCCGTGGATCTTGAGCCCCGGCAAAGACTGGAGGCTAACCAAAAAAGAAGTAAAGGAACGCTACGTACCCCAGACGAGAGAGAACTACTTCGATGCTTTGGAGCTGGGCAAAGACTACATCCCCACAATAATTCCGGGCTTTAGTAAGCCGATCTCCGACCTTCCAGTAGTTCAGCGGACAGAAGCGGGGTTCAGGTATGAAATAGCCAAAGCTAAAGAACTGATCGATCCCGAAGTGAAAACCACCCTAATTTCTTCATTCAACGGATGGTTAGAAGACCACCAAATAGAACCCGGCAAAAGCTATGGCTTGACCTACTTGACGGTATTAAAAGAAGAGCTTGCGGGCTACAGGGTTGCAACAACACTAAAGGGGAAAAGAGATCACCTCCAATTCAGGTTTAATAAATGGGTTGTTCCTGAAGGATCGGATCCCCGGAAACTGACATCTAGAGTTGCTCGGGTAAAAGGTTACGCCACTTCTGCTTTGAACGATCCCGTGTTTGATTTAGACATTGGCTCCGACCCGGCCACAAGATACATAGGCAAAGGCTGGTCTACAACTGCAAAAAAAGATACCAAAAGCTGGCGATGGGGAGTTGGGGCAAACAAAAAATCCTCCCTGTTTATACCGAAAACTGAAGGCTCGAAGTACTTGCGAATAGAAACAGCACCAATCAGCGACGAAATAGAAGCCGATATTTATCTGAACGGCAAGCTTGTCGATCATATAGTTTTCGAGGAAGGGTGGCGGACTTATACGGTCGAACTTTCAAAATAAGGAGGCGTCATGACTGAAGATAAGTTTACTCGAAGAGACTTCCTTAAAGTGACAATAGCCGGCTCTTCCGCTCTGGTTGCACCCACGATAATAAACTATCTCGGCCAATCTACCACTTCTTCTGACAAAGAATTCCTCGAAATCAGGGACGGCCAGTTCTACATGGGTGGGGAGAAGTATACTATCAAAGGAGCAAACTACATAACCCGGGATCACCCGTGGCGGATGTTCGATGAATACGACCCTGAGCAGATTGACAAAGAACTGGGAATGGCGGCTGACATGGGGATAAATACGGTTAGGTTGCCAATCAGACTTATAAGGGCCATAGGACATGTCGAACCTTATTCAGAACCGATTGAACATAACGAACCTGAAGAAGACTATTTTGATAATTTTGAGGATTTTTTAGGTCTAGCGGATAAACACAATATTAAAGTAATGCCTATAGCTATTGGTATGGAATATCATGAATACTATAATCCCAAACGTCATAATTTGAGTGAAGAATATCTGGAAAAGTGGCTACCCGAATTTAAGGATGATGAACGTATTCTAGCATGGGATGTAAAAAATGAGCCTGATATAAAAGAAAAAGAGCTAGAAGAGGCAGACACTGCTGACAGACAGAAGGTAGTAGAATACACGAACAAAATGGCGGAAAAGATTAAATCTTTGGACCCGAATCATCCCGTTACTATCGGGCTCAGCGATACTCATGGGGAAAGTCCAGCAATAGAAAAATTAATTAATGATCTACCAAAATACATAAATCATGAAGACTTCTATTCTTTCCATTGTTACAAGCCTGCAAAGTATCTGGACTCCATACTAAAGAAAATCAAAAGACAAACAGCTAAACCAGTGGTCCTACAAGAATTTGGATGGCCTTCACAGGGCAAAGATACAAACGGGGAAGTTTATCAGAGAAAAAGGTATCAGAGGACGCTTGAATTTGTACAAAGAAAGGGTATAAATGGAGCTATGTTTTGGGAGTTCAATGATCATCCTAAAGAGGCGATAGAAGATTCTGAGCCCGAATGGCTTTATCACATGGGGGTACTACGTGCTGACTACTCCAAGAAACCTGCTGCTCATGTAGTTGAACAATATTATAACTGGATATTCTAGGGTCATTTTCAATCTCTTAACCTATGAGGGTGGTAATTTATGCCCAATAAGATTTGTAAACCAATATTTTCTTTAGCCATCGCTGTGCTTATGACCTTCTTTATTACCCAAGTAAATATGGCCAAAGCACCCAAGCAAAAACCAGAAAGCATGGCAATAATGGACATTCAAAGTAAAGATTATGGCACTCAGTTGTTAGCAATTAGTTTACAAGGTATTGTAAACAGAAAGGCTGAAGAAGAATCCATCTACTTGGTTACTAGAGAACACGATAGAAGGTGGATTAATTTCTATAAGGATAATAAAGGCCTATCAACCAGACAGTTCAACCAGTTGTCTGAGTTGCTGTCTGAGTTTAAAAAATATATTAAGGGCTACACGATTATTGATTATCAAGTCCCCGAAACCATTGATTTAGCCACTACTATGGCAGGTTTGGATGACACTATTATTCTTTCCCCTGACTTTTTGCCGCTTGCTAAGGAAGCTGGTTTAAATTGCGTTAATGACTTGAGGGGAAAGTTCAGGGGCATGAGCAGAGTAGAAGTTTACAGGTGGGGTTACCACAATTTATGGCCGGATGAAGAATTAAATAAGAAAATCATAGGAACGTTAGAAGGGCTCCCAACATGGTTCGAGATAGATCTCTCCCCATATATTGGAGAAAATGGAGAGGTGTATGTTAAATTTAAGGACCCGACACCTAAAGATGGATACGGGCCTGCGGTAAAACACGTATACTTAGAAAATAGCCTGAATCAAAACATCCAATTTGAACCTGATTCCAAAAGGGAGGAAAATTATCTCTATCAAAATTCTGGATCATGGATAAGCCCCGATGGGAGCAGGGCGGCAGGTAAAACTCAGTCATGGACCTACGGGTTTAAACTTAAAAAAGAAAACAAGTCCAAGATATTTATAAAAAATAGGAGGAATTTTGATTACCTCATAAAGGTGAAGGGGAGTATAGACGATTCTTGGAATACAGTTATTGATTCAAGTCAAGCTGAAACTGAAAGCATAATTGGTCACTGGGTAAATCCAGAAATACGGGACTTTCTAATAAGTCGTAAAGCCTTCGCAATGACTCTCTCAAGCTTTGATTCCCATCC
>JAGXLB010000246.1 GCA_018334915.1 Candidatus Bipolaricaulota bacterium | reverse complement strand
GGGAGCTAACCTTTAACGAAAAGGTCGAAGACGGAATGAGAGATCTTTTGGAAGTTGAAGGTGAGCTTCCTAAAGTGGAAATGGTCGACGAATTGACCGTAAAGATTACCACTCCTACGATCTTTGGACCCTTTCTGAGGACGGTTGGGGGAGTGTCTATTTATCCTAAACATAAATTCGAGGGAATCTCGGGTGAGGAGTTTAACAGTGCCTGGGGTCAGCAAATAGCCAAGAAAAATCCCGAGGACATAGTTGGAGCTGGTCCTTTCAGGCTCAAAGAGTACGTCCCTGAACAGAAGGTTGTTCTAGAAAGGAATCCTTACTATTTCAGGCGTGGGCCAAACGGAGTTCAACTTCCCTATCTGGATGAGTGGGTAGTGTTAAAAGTTGAGGATACTGATGCACAGACCTTGAAGTTTAAGACTCACGAAACAGACATATATGCACCTGTTGCCGATAAGATACCATTTCTTTTAAAGAATAAGGACGAAGAAGGCTGGAATGTAAAGGTTGACAAGGGGCCTAGGGGAGCACCGTTAAGTTCCGAGTTTATAGTCTTCAATTGGGATGCCGAGAAAGAATCACTTGCCAAAGTTTTCCAAAAAAAGCAATTTCGGCGCGCGGTCTCTCATGCCATAGATAGACAAAGCATAGCAGATAACGTCTTTAATGGACTTGCTGCTCCTACGACTAGCCCAGTGGGACAATTGTCACCATATTACAATGAAAAAACCGAAGAAGAATTTCCGATGGAGTACAGTCTAGAAAAAGCCCAAAAAATGTTGGACGACCTGGGCCTTGAAGATACAAATGGAGATGGAATTAGGGAGCTCTCAAACGGTGACAAATTGTCGTTTACAATTTTGACCAATAAGGGAAACAAAGTAAGGGAGGATATCAGCAATATCATTATGTCCGACTTGAACGAGATAGGTTTTGACGTCAAATTCAACCCAGTCGAATTTAACTCACTCGTACAGCAACTTTTGGGTGGGAAATATCAAGCAGTAGTTATCGGGTTGACAGGATCTATCGAGCCTAACAATGGTGCCAACGTTTGGAAATCTGGCGGACCCTTACACATGTGGCACTTGGAAGCCAGCGAAAATCCAGTTGAATGGGAAAAAAGGGTCGATGAACTGTTTACAAAGGGACTAAAACACATTGGTCTCGAGAACAGAAAACCATATTATGACGAGTGGCAAGCAATTGTAGCAGAACAAGTTCCAATGATTTATACAGTAGATCAGATTTTCCTCTATGCTTCGGAGAAAGAAGTCCAAAACACCGAGACTTTCAGTACCATTAGCACGGCAGTTGGGCACGCTGAGTTTCTCTGGAAGAAATAAAAGATAGAGAGGAGGTTAAGCCGGCCGGATTTTGTAACTCGGCCGGCTTTTTTTATTAACTCATGACTTCGTATCTAATAAGAAGATTGCTGTACATGGTGCCTACTTTGATTCTGGTGTCAATAATTTCATTTGGAATCATTCAATTGATTCCGGGTAATTATCTTACTCAGCATAAATTGGATCCTACGATCTCCCGAAAGATGATTCAGCAACAGAAAGAAAATCTTGGCCTGGATAAATCATTGCCTGTTAGGTACTGGAAGTGGGTAGAAGGAATATTTACCAGAGGGGATTTTGGCTACTCTTTTAGCCATTACCAGCCAGTTTCTTCTGTATTATTTGAAGGGCGATTGGGATATACCATTTTTCTTGGACTATCTACTCTGTTGTTCACGTACCTTTTTTCGATACCAATTGGTATCTATTCTGCGACACATCAGTATTCGCCTTCGGACCATGTTGTAACGTTTGCCGCGTTTATCGGTTTATCCATCCCTAACTTCTTTCTCGCTCTCATCCTCCTTTACTTCATGGCAGCGGTACTGGGTGTCGGGCCTAATCTTGGAATTGGAGGCTTGTTTGTCTCGAAACATATGGGTACTCCCTGGTTTCACGGATTCGTGCCCAATATGCCGAAGATAGCTAACTTCTTTTGGCACGTTTGGCCTTACGTGGTGGCAGTCGGAACGGCCGCACTTGCTGGAGTCGTGCGGTTGATGAGGGGACAGATGCTGGAATTTATGAACAGGCAATTTGCTACAACTGCTAGAGCTAAGGGCCTCAAGGATTCATTGGTTATCTACAAGCACGTCTTCAGAAATGCTATTAACCCCATTATTACCGGATTTGGGTACTCGTTTCGAACGTTGGTTTCAGGTTCATTGATTACTGCCATCGTCCTCGGAGTTCCTACAGTTCAGAGAGCCTACTGGACGGCCTTAAACAAGCAAGATGAACAGGTTATCATGGTTGGACTGACGTTTTTCGCCCTTATGTTGCTGGCTGGTAACCTGGTTGCTGATTTTCTACTGGCCTGGAACGACCCTCGTATACGATATGACTAAGGTGAGGTAAATGACTGAAGAGTACCAGATGGAAGAAAGGGATAAGAGAGAATCTAGGTCTCAACTGAAAAGAATGTGGAGGAGGTTTAAGCGCCATACTTTAGGGAAAGTTGGTGGAGTAATTGTCTTATTAATGTTCATCGTGGTCTTTTTGGCAAACTTTATTGCTCCCTACAATTACTCCACTCAGCACCGGGATTACGCGCATGCACCGCCGACGAAAATCCATTTCACTGAAAACGGTCACCTTACCTGGCCCTACGTTTACGCTACGGAAAGGGACTATAATGAATACTACGAAATGGTTTACACCGAGGACAAATCAAAAAAATACCCAATTAAGTTTTTCGTAAAGGGTGAACAATATAGCTTCTGGGGGTTGTTCAGCAGTCAAATCCACCTGTTTGGCACCGGGACTAAAAAGGCTCCGATTTTTCTGTTTGGCACGGATACTTTTGGTAGAGGCCTGTTTTCAAGGACTTTGTGGGGAGGATGGATTTCACTTTCCATAGGTCCGTTTGCGTTAGTAACAACCTTGATAATTGCGATACCAATTGGCTTGCTGTCCGGCTTTTTTGGAGGCTGGGTGGACATGTTTATCCAGCGAATCACCGAGGTAGTTATGGCCTTCCCAAAGTTGCCCCTGTGGCTTGCCCTGGCCCTGATCGTTCAGGGGCTACCTTCGGCCTACAGGTTCTTCTTCATTGTGGGTGTATTTTCCCTGGTGGATTGGACTGGTTTGTCTAGAACGCTTCGAGGCATGGTCCTATCAGCAAGGGAAGAGGATTATGTAATGGCTGCGAAAGCTGTGGGGGCAGGACATGGAAGGGCAATGTTCCGTCACATACTGCCCAACACCACTACTTATCTGGTAGTTGTTTCTACTTTAAGAATTCCTGGTTGGATAATTGCTGAAGCTACTATATCTTTCCTTGGCCTTGGCATCAAAGAACCTCAGACTAGCTGGGGTCTCCTGTTGAGTCAAGCGAATAACCTCGAGGCTATAACGTCTTACCCGTGGTTGTTGATACCGGGTGTGTTCATAGTTGTGACCGTGCTGGCGTTTAACTTTTTTGGGGATGGCATCAGGGACGCTGCGGACCCCTTTACCACCGTTGGGGGGAAATAG
>JAGXLB010000060.1 GCA_018334915.1 Candidatus Bipolaricaulota bacterium | reverse complement strand
TCTGGGGTGGTCAGTTCTGGGAAGATGGTTACTTTGCCAGAACAGTGGGCGATAAAGTAACGGAGAAAGTGATTAGAAACTACCTAACCTATCACCAAGAGAAAGAGCAATCAGCAGAACAGCTGGAATTGTTTTAAAATGCCCCGGCCACAGGCCGGGGCATTTTACTGTAGGAGCGAAAAAATACCAGGCACCGTTGCCAAGCTAGCTGGCCGATGCCTGGAAAGAATAACTTATCTATTCACCCTTGGATAGGTTGTAGAAAGGTATACCGGGTAAGTTAAACCCAGGTATCGCCGGGTTAAAGTAGTACCCGTCTATCCAGGAGCGGTGAACGATCTGAGCGGGATCTTCTACGTGCCACATGTGAGTAGCATATTCGTAGGAGAATTTCATAAGCTCCTTATATATTTCTATCCTTTTCTCAGGATCGAAAGTCTTTCGAGCTTTCTTCAATAATGGGTCCGCGTGTACCTCACAAAGCTCTGCTAGTCCGGGTATGTAGGGATTAAAATACCCATCGCTTGCCAGATAATTGTACATAAATGACCATGAATCCCCCATGTCTAGACCCCATCCACTGATAAAGAAAGGGATTTTGCTGCTTGTCCGTAGAGGAATAAACTCATTCCAAGTGGCATGATGTATATCGAACTTGAATTCAGGATCTTGGATTCAACAAGTAAGTGCAACTTTGATCTAGAAAAAAGAGGCAAGCTACGGTAGCCTATCGTACTTGTCTCACAATCTTAATCAAAGGAGCACGATAGAAATGAGCTACACGCAGCTTACCTCAGAACAACGATACACTATTTATGCACTAAAGAAAAGAGGCGAGACTCAAACCAAAATAGCGGAGACCATCGGAGTTCACAAATCCAATGTGAGTCGAGAGATAAGGTGCAATACGGGCGGTAGAGGCTACCGATACAAACAGGCACATAGATTCGCTATTAGGCGAAGAAAGTGTAAAGCTAACAGACGTATCACTGACGAGGATTGGGAAAAGGTGGAGGAACTGATCAAAAAGCAATGGAGCCCAGAACAGATCTCCGGAAGACTCCAAAAAGAGGACAACGGTAACATCAGCCACGAATGGATCTATCAGTATATCTGGCATGACAAGGAAAATGGCGGAGATTTACACGAACATCTCCGAGTCAAGAAAAAGTACAGGAAACGCTCCGGTCCAAACGATTTACGCGGTAAGATCAAGAACAAGACCTCCATTGAGGAACGTCCTGAAGTGGTTGACGAAAAAGACCGCACAGGCGACTGGGAAGCGGACACGGTCATTGGAAAAAACCACAAAGGGGCATTGGTAACCATGGTGGAACGAAAGAACGCCTACTTGCTCATAGGACACGTTAAACGCAAGACTGCCGAGGGAGTAGTTGAAGAGCAAGTAAGGCAGCTTAAGCCACACAGCGATAAAGTGCTTACCATCACCCAGGACAACGGAAAGGAATTTGCAAGCCACGAAAAACTATCAGAGAAGCTAGAATTGGATGTCTACTTTGCCCATCCTTACTCGTCTTGGGAGAGGGGCTTGAGTGAAAATACTAACGGATTGTTGCGTCAGTATTTTCCTAAAAACAGAGAACTACATGAGGTCAAACCGGAAGAGTTAGAGCACGCAGTTGACAGGCTTAATCATAGACCGAGAAAATCACTAAATTACCGGACACCCCACGAAGCTTACTATGGAACTACGGAAAGTTTGACTGTTACACTTGGGGGTTGAATCTAAGTTTCTATTTCCAGACACTTCTTGAAGAAGGGATCGTCTCTGTATGCTTCTATGTGGTCGAATTCGGTCTTCCCTTGAACCAAAAGGCCCAGGTAGGACTTGGCAATGGCGGAGTTTGGTATCTCCGGGGCAACTCCGGTCTCGGTTGGTAGTTGGTCCAGCCTTTGGCTCAACTTTGTCTTGGAAATCAGTAGTCCCAAAAGGGCCAGACCGCTCTGGGTCGGTATTATTTCATCGGTCGTCTCGATCTTGAACTTGGCCATCTCGTATTCACCCTATCGGTGAAGGGTTTGGAGGAAGTTGAATTCCTCGCTAGTTAATTGTACTCTACTTTTGATGGTTGTTACAGTAATTTGGGAGCACGGATTTGGGATATAGCCTAAAATATTGTTCTAGTTGCATTTAAATTATCTATTCTTACCCAGGAGGGAATTTAATGACGGATTCAAAAAAACTACTTGCTATTGCACTTGGTGGTAACGCTATACTCCAATCGGATCAGAAAGGAACTACTGAACAACAACGCCAGAACGTAGGAGGGGCAATGAAGCCCATCACGAAAATTATTTCGGAAGGAAGTTATAATGTCATTATGACACACGGAAACGGTCCACAGGCGGGTGCTTTAATGATCCAGCAGGAGGATAGTGATAGAGTCCCGCCTCAGGATATGGATGTTGTGGGGTCAATGACACAAGGACAGATTGGTTATATGGTTCAACAGGAATTACAAGATTTGCTTCGTCGGGAAGGTATTCAGGTCCCTGTAGTGAGTGTCATAAACCAGGTTCTGGTAGATGAGGATGACCCAGAATTTAAAGGTAACAACGCCTCCAAACCGGTGGGACCGTTCTATACAGAAGAGGAAGCAAGAAAGATGGAGGAAGAAGAAGGTTACCTGGTCAAAAAAGTTATTCCTAATGGTGAAAGGTGCTGGAGGCGTGTAGTACCCTCTCCGGAACCAATTGATAACGTGGAAGGGGAAGCGATAAAGCGTATGGTTTCCGAAGATATCGTTGTAGTAGCCTCCGGTGGTGGAGGGATTCCTGTTGTAAAGAATGAAAATGGAAACTTGCAGGGTGTACCTGCCGTCATAGACAAAGATAAATCTGGGGCCAAACTTGCCGAACTGACGGAAGCCAGCGTATACCTTATCTTGACTGATGTGGATAAGGTAAAGCTAAACTTTGGCAAGGAAGACGAGGAAGACATAGACGAGATGACAATTGAGCAAGCCGAAACTTATATCGACCAGGGCCACTTCCTTGAAGGTAGCATGAAGCCGAAGGTAGAAGCGGGACTCAGGTTTTTGAAATCCGGTGGAGAAAAAGCTATCATAACTTCCTTGAGTAACGCTAAGAAAGCTCTGGAAGATGGAGCCGGGACTCATATTGAAAAGTAGTACTATCTCATGTCAGTAGGTGTTGCCTGGCTTGTTCTTTGGGAAATAGATGATTTAGACCAATTTTTTGACCAATCGGGAGGTTGAAGTGAGCCAATTTGATTTCTTAATCAGAAATGGTTTTGTAGTTACGGCCCAGGGAATAAATAAAGCCGACGTCTCTATAGCTGGGGAGAAGATATCCGAAGTTTCAAGGGAAATTACTGCTGATGCGGACGAAGTGATTGACGCTTCAGGGAAGTACGTTCTGCCGGGCATAATTGATCCTCATACTCATCCGGTATATTTGGATGATCTGAAAGGACTATCCAGAACAGCTGCTCATGGTGGTATAACCACTGTAATTCATTACGCTTATGCCAAGCCCGGTAACGAACTACTTGAAGTCATTGATAACTATAAGGAAGATGGAGAAGCTAGATCCTATCTGGATTTCGGTCTCCACGGAGGTCTATTCGATGCCGAAAATCAGGCGGAAGATGTCCCAAAGGCGGTAGAGATGGGAGTAAATTCTTTCAAAATGTTTATGACTTACGCCAAGCTGGGATGGATGACCGACGATTATCAGCTGATGAGGACCATGGATATAATTGCCGAAGCGGGAGGCATGGGAATGGTTCACGCAGAAAACGGTCTAGCTACTGATTATCTCCAGGATAAATATAACGATAAGGGCCTGGATCCAGTTGAAACATTTCTATCTACTCGACCAGCCAGGCTAGAAGCTGAAGCAATCAATAGAGCAATTTCTATGGCCAAAGTCGCCGGCTGTCCGATTTATATTCCCCACCTTTCTGCCAAAGCGGGTGTAGAGGTCGTTGAGCAAGCAAAACGGGATGGTTACCCGGTATTTGGTGAAACTTGCCCTCAGTACTTAACGCTGACGAGCGATCGCGTACTTTCTGACGGCCCTTTGGCAAAGATAGGCCCTCCGCTCCGCGAACAAAAAGACCAAGACGGTTTGTGGGAAGGACTCCGGAGCGGTACTATCGAGACCATAGCCAGCGATCACGCTCCAAAGCCAAAGAAATCAGGTGATGATTTCTTCGATGCTCCGTTTGGCTCTCCCCAGGTAGAAACCATGTTAGCTTTGGCCTATGACGGCGGAGTAAATCGAGGTAAATTGACCTTGCCTCAACTCGTTGAAAGGATGTCTACCAATGCAGCTAAAATCTTCGGGCTTTACCCTGAAAAAGGAAGTCTCAAGGAGGGGAGCGATGCGGATCTAGTAATTTTTGATCCGGAAATGGTGCATACGATCGAGAACGAGACCCAGCATTCAAATGCCTACTACACTCTCTACGAAGGGAAGGAGTGTTTAGGTAAGCCAGTAAGCACTTTCCAGCGGGGTAAACGCTTATTAGATGAGGGAGAGTTGCATGTCGAACCCGGTAACGGGAAATTTCTCGAAACAGAAATAGATCATTAAAGTAAAGATTTTCCGCACATGAGGAGGTGTGTGTTCTGATATGACAAATGAAGCAATTGATATGTCAC
Organism: Candidatus Bipolaricaulota bacterium; assembly: GCA_018334915.1. Lineage (GTDB taxonomy): Bacteria > Bipolaricaulota > Bipolaricaulia > M55B111 > M55B111 > JAGXLP01. Next base: position 8,712 of record JAGXLB010000060.1, on the reverse strand, counting down.
GGGGTGTTCCACCCACGGATCTCTTACCTACTGAAAAAGTAAAAGAGTGTGCTATGAGCGCCATGGATAACTTCGGGAGAAGTTTGCTTCAGTATCATTCCAAGATAACGCCTACCGTTCAAGGCTTTCAGCCGCTTATGGAACTTTTAGCTGATGAAATGGGCAATGGCGCGAAGCAGGAGAATGTCCTGATTGGAAATGGATCGCTGGACGTTTTTGATATTCTTACAAACAGTTTGGTTGAAGCAGGGGATAACGTACTTGTTGAGAGTCCTTCCTATGATAGGTCTATTACGACCCTGGAGCGAGCTGGCTGTAATGTTACCGGAGTTCCTCTGGAAGAAGACGGACTGGATACCGGCCGCTTGGCTGACCTTGTGGAAGAAAAGAACTTTAAATTGCTTTATATAATTCCGGATTTCCAGAATCCTAGCGGTATTACTACTTCCACGAAAAAAAGAAATGAAGTTACCGAACTGGCTGAAGAACATGACTTTTGGATAATTGAGGATTCTCCTTATTACAAACTGCGATATAAGGGAGAGCACAAGCCGAGAATGTGGGATTTATCCCCCCAGAAAGTCCTGTACATGTCATCTTTTAGCAAGTTAATTGCTCCCGGATTACGGATCGGGTGGACGATTATCCCGGAAGACATTAACGAAAAGGTTCTTCAATATGCTGAAGATAGTTACATTACTCCCAGTATACTTAGCCAGGGAGTGGTTTATGAATTCCTCCAGCGGGGCTGGTTGGAACCTAATATTGAAAAGCTCAAGGAATCTTACGTAGTTAGGTTAAATGCTCTCCTTGAAAACCTTGAATCAAAGATGCCCGAGGCAAGCTGGGCGGAACCGGAAGGAGGGTTCTTCGTCGGCTTAAATCTACCTGGCGGTACAACTTTCACTGATTTGGAAGAAAAATCAGAAGAACTGGGCCTCAATTTCAGCGATAGCAGAAAATTCTTCCCGGAAGGCGGAGACGTTAACTTTCTGAGAATACCGTTCTGTACACTATCACCGGAAGAAATTGAGGAATCAATATCAAGGCTGAAAGAAGTTCTATAAACTTTATACATTTTATAACAGGAGGATAAAAAATGACAAACTTACTACATGGACAAGATATCCTAAGCACAAAGCAGTTTTCCCGAGATGAGCTGGACTTGATCCTTGAAACCGCTGAACAGTACAACCGAAAACTGGAAAGTGGCGAGAAGCTGACCCCGATGGATAATCAAGTTCTCGCTACTCTGTTCTTTGAGCCAAGTACGAGGACGAGGCTCTCTTTCGAGACAGCCATGCATAAATTAGGTGGAGACGTAGTTACTATAGCTGATCCGAAAACCTCTTCCGCTGCAAAGGGTGAGTCGATGGCGGATTCGATCAGGACTGTGGAAGGCTACGCGGATCTAATTGTCATTCGCCACCCTGAAGTTGGTTCGGCCGAAGAGGCAGCGGAAGCGGCTTCTTTGCCCATCCTCAATGCCGGCGATGGAGCCGGTCAGCATCCCACTCAAGCTTTGCTCGATATTTACACGGTCAAGCATGAAGAGGGAAAGCTTGAGGATTTGACAGTTACTCTCGTTGGTGACCTCAAGAACGGTAGGACGGTTCACTCTTTGGTATACTTATTGGCACAATACGAGGGTGTAAAATTGAATTTTGTAGCCCCCGAACAGCTTTCTCTTCCCCGGGATATTGTAAAAGAGTTAGGGGAAGTTGGTACCGATGTAAGTGAGTACACGAGGATGGGCGAGCCCCTTAAAGAAACTGACGTGGTTTACATGACGAGAATTCAGGAAGAAAGATTCGAAGACCGTCAGGAATACGAGGAACTCAAAGGAGTCTACGTGCTTGATAAGGAAAAGATAGAAGCTGCCAAAGAAGGACTAACTATCATGCATCCGTTACCCAGGGTTAACGAAATTCCGTCCGACGTGGATGACTACGAAGGGGCTGCGTACTTCCGACAGGCAGCCAACGGTGTACCGATAAGGATGGCACTACTTGCCCTTGTTTCCGGGCGGGTTAATTAGAAGCTAGTTGATATACCAAGTAAATAGTGCGTTAATTTAATTGGAGGATATTGTCAGCGAACTAATTAAGTTAAATATCGTTAGCTAAGCTAGAGCTAACGGAGAAAAGTTTTATCGTTAAGGTACGCCGAGGGAGGTTAGCTGGTGAATATCGCATTTCCTAACATCAATATCATCGTATGATTACTACCAACTTTAGCTGACCCCCTGTCGTATAAGAAGCGATTCAATACTAGCCCCTGGGTTTAATCTTGAATATAATTTTCCTGTGAGCAGATCAGCAATTTTGATGTTAGTTTGTTCTTAATTTAATGAATACAAGTTATTAGAAATCGGGAGTGGTAGAGTTGGAGGCTCGAGACATAGATCTTAAACCTTTATTGGAACCAGATAATATTGCTGTGGTTGGTGCTTCGAAAGAATCCGGTCCCGGTAAACAGGTAATTGAAAACCTGACGAGCTTAGGTTATGAGGGTGAAATTTTTCCAGTCAACCCAAAATATGAAGAGGTTTCAGGCAGAAAGTGCTTTTCTTCTCTCGGAGATCTCTCCGAAATTGATGTGGAGATTGATCTTGTAGCTATACTTCTCAGGAATGATATCGTACCTGCCATACTAAAAGAAGCTAACGAGATAGGGGCGAAAGCTGCGTGGGCATTTGCCAGCGGATTTGCTGAGGCAGGAGAAGATGGTGAAGAATTACAGCAAGAGGTCACTAAATTCTGCAATGAGCATGGAATAGCCTTTCACGGACCGAATTGCGTGGGATTGGTCAATACTTCGACCGGGGTGGCTGCTTATAGCGCGCCATTGTCCTCTGGTTTAATCAAGGGCAATATCGGTGTTGTAGCTCAAAGTGGGTCTCTCAGTATGGCACTGGCAAATTCCTCTCTTGATACGGGGTTCAGTTACATAATATCCAGCGGTAACGAGGCACAGCTCGATAGTAGCGACTATATATCGTACATGATTGATGACGAAAATACAGATGTCATTATAGGATTTATAGAACAGTTCCGGGATCCAAAACGCCTCAAACAGGTAGCACGAAAGGCCGAAGAGAAAAACATCCCGATAATTGTTCTCAAAGTTGGGAAGTCGGAAATCGCTCAGAGAGCTACCCAGGCTCATACAGCTGCAATAGCTGGCTCAGATGAAGCCCATGACGCGTTCTTCCAAAAAAGAGGAATTATTCGAGTCGGCGACATGGATCAATTACTGCAGACGGCCAAGTTGTTTTCGAAGCTGAAGAAAGATCCTCCCTCGAATGATAACGTAGGGGTCTTGACCTTATCGGGAGGAGAGATAGGCTTGATAGGGGACGTCAATGACGAGGTTGGCCTGAATTTCCCTAGCTGGTCGGAGGAGGTTCGCAGCGGGTTAACTGAAGCTCTTCCTGGATTTATAGATCCAAGAAACCCACTGGACGCCTGGGGTACCGGTGAATTAGAAGAAACTTATCCTTTCTGTATGGAAGAAGCGACAAAGGATCCAGGGATAGATACCATTGTTGTTTCGTTAAATGCGGCCGGTAACCTGGCTCAGGCCCAGATTGATCAGTTCAAAGTAGCAGCCAGGTCTGCGGCAAAGGCGCAGAGAAATACGGATAAGTGCGTGATAGTAGTCAGTAACATTTCAAGTGAGCTTGAAAGTTCTATTCAGGATATACTCGAAGAAGCGGACGTCCCGTTTTTGAAGGGTACAAGGGAAGGGTTTAACGCAGTTAAAAGCCTTGTCGAGTACGGAAAATTCCTGGACGGTAAAGAAGAGAGATCATCTTTCGCCAAAAAACCGACAAAAACTGAAGAATCCGATGCACGAGAAATTATAAAAAGCTCTGAAGACGAAGGGTTAACTGAATATGAAGCCAAGAAAGTCTTAAAAGTCTACGGAATTCCTACGACAGAAGAGTATCTAGCTAGTTCCGTGAACGAAGCGGCAAAGAACGCCAAATTGATAGGTTTTCCGGTTACACTAAAGGTTCTATCTCCCCAGATCCAGCATAAAACTGAAGCCGGAGTTATTGCCCTTGATATTGAAACTGAAGAAGAGGTCAGGAACGCTTACGATAGGGTATTAAGCAATGCCGAAGCTTACAACCGGGACGCAAACATAAAAGGCGTATTGGTGCAGGAGATGGTTGAAAGCGAAAACGTTGAAGTCATCGCAGGCTTCTCGAACGATCGAAACTTTGGGCCCGTCATCACGTTTGGTCTTGGAGGAATTTTTGTCGAATTATTTAAGGATGCATCACTGAGACTTCCACCTCTCTCGCGAGAGGAAGCGGAAAGAATGATCAGGGAACCTCGAAGTTTCGAGCTCTTGCAGGGTTTTCGTGGGGGCATCGATGCCGATATCGAACGTTTAATCGATGCCATAGTAAAGGTAAGTTACCTGGCCAGTGACCTTGAGGACAAGATTTCAGCCCTCGACATAAATCCATTAATGGTAAAGGAAAAAGGTGAAGGTTTGTTAGCGGCTGACGCGTTGATAGATTTAACTTAGTTTAAAAACTGGAGGTTAATATGAAAGAACTTTTACAGGGAAATGAGGCGATAGCTAGAGGTGCTTATGAAGCGGGCATACAGGTTGCAACTGGATACCCTGGCACACCTAGCTCGGAGATCCTCAAAACTATTGCCCTCAAATTTAACGATAGTATCTATGCTGAATGGTCCACAAACGAGAAAGTCGCGATGGACGCTGCGGCAGGGGCCGCCTATTCAGGGAAGAGGACCCTGGTAACTACCAAGCAGGTCGGGATGAACGTCATGTCCGATTCTCTTCTCTATACGGTTTACACGGGTGCCGAGGCAGGTCTTGTTATAGTAACTGCCGATGATCCTGGCTTTTTCAGCACACAGAACGAACAGGACAACCGTTGGTACGGCAAGCTGGCAAAGATCCCCATTCTGGAACCCCAGGATAGTCAGGAAGCCAAGGATTTCGTAGTTAAGGGGATTGAGCTGTCGGAAGAGTTCGATACTCCTGTTCTTGTTAGAACTACGATGAGGACTTCTCACTCGAAAAGCGTGGTAGAGCTGGGCGAAAGGGATAATGTAGATAAAAGTTTAGACAAGTTTCCACGAAATCAGAGAAAGTACGTAATGACGGCCCAATGGGCAGAAAAAAGGCATCCGATTGTGGAAGAAAGATTGGATGAAATGCGCGAGTACGCCACCGATAGCCCGCTAAACTTTATAGATTGGGGCAAAAAAGATATAGGAATAATTACCAGTGCTGTTAATTATACATACGCAAAAGACGTGTTCCCCGAGGCTTCGTTCTTGAAGCTGGGAATGACTTATCCGCTTTCGGAAAAACTGATTAAAGAGTTTGCTGACGAAGTCGAACGGGTGTTGGTGATAGAGGAACTGGACCCCTTCCTTCAAGAGACCATTCAGGCAATGGGCATAGAAGTGACCGGCAAGGAAATCTTCCCGAAGTGTGGTGAGCTGTTGCCGGACGATATATTTGAATACATCGAGGGAACGGATTTTGAACCCCAAAGGGAAATACCCCAGCCAAGAGACCAGGGCGAGGACGATTTACCGGAAAGGTCTCCTGTCCTATGTCCCGGATGTCCTCACAGATCAAGCTTCCACATTTTGGCTGAAATGGATATACCAGTTGCCGGGGACATCGGTTGTTACAACCTTGGTTGTCTACCGCCCTTCAACGCTCAACATACCATGGGTTGCATGGGTGCCAGTATTGGTGTCTTGCACGGGATGAGTCTTGGTGATCTCGACGAACCGGCAGTTGCGACGATCGGCGACTCGACCTTCTTCCACTCCGGGATGCCGCCTCTTGCCAATATGATGCACAATCACGGAGACGGTACTGCAATTATCATGGACAACAGGACGACGGCCATGACGGGCCATCAAGACCATCCGGGGATTACTCAAACTCTGGGGGGAGAGGAAACAGAAAAAATTGACATAGAAGAAGTCGTCAGGGCAATGGGCGTAGAAAAAGTCGAAGTGGTGGACGCTTTCAACGTTGACGAAGTACGAGAGGCGCTAAAAGAGTGTAACGAATACGACGGTCCTGCTGTCTTGATTACCGAGGGAGAATGTGTGCAGATTACTTCGGAAAAGGCTCAAGAGGCGTACGAAGTCAACCCCGAGGAATGCATCGCCTGCGGTAAATGTCTTGACCTGGGATGTCCGTCTATAGTGAAAACCGACGAAGAATACAAGGATACCGGACGGTTCAAAGCGGGGATAGATCCTGTACTTTGTGTTGGCAGTATTTGCGATGTCTGTCGCCAGGTCTGTCCAACGGGTGCAATCAAGGCTCCAAATGAAACAGAGGGTGAATAATAAAATGAAAGATCTAAATATGCTAGTTACAGGTGTTGGCGGACAGGGTACGATATTGGCAAGCGATATTATTGCAGAAGTTGGAATGAGAGCAGGATACGACGTAAAGAAATCGAACGTTTTGGGGCTGGCAGTTAGAGGTGGCAGCGTTAGAAGTCATGTTAGGTGGGACCCGGAAAGCGTGAGTGCCCCCATGTCGAGCAAGGGAACGGTCAATTATCTTATATCTTTCGAGAAACTAGAAGCTGCCCGAAATTTAAGTTATCTGAAGCAGGATGGAGAGGTTCTTGTTAACAACCAGGAGATCCCTCCAGTTTCCGTTAGCGCAGGAGACAAAGCTTATCCGGACATAAATGAAATTAAGAAGATGACGGAAAAAGTTGCTAGAGAAACTTACTACTTTGATGGTCTGGCTACTGCCGAGGATCTTGGTAGTTCCAGAGTTTTGAACGTAGTTATACTGGGAGCTTTCTCCAACTTTATTGACGTAGATGAGAAAGTCTGGATTGACGTTATCTCGGAGAGCGTACCTCCGAAGTTTCAGGAACTTAACAAGAAAGCTTTTCAGAAAGGTAAAAAACTTGTTGAAGGAGTTGATGTTGAATGAAAATTACCGTAATAAACCCAAATACTTCCCAGAGCATGACGGATCACATTAATAGAGAACTGGCTAAAATAAAAAGAGAGGATACTGAACTGGAAGTTACCTGTCCAGACCGCGGACCTATCACGATTGAATCCGCTTATGATGAGGCATATGCAGTACCTCCAACGCTAGAGCTGGTTCAAGAGGCAAATAGAAAAGGTCAGGACGCTGTGATTTTGGCCTGTTTCTCTGACCCAGGTATCAATGCAGCAAAGGAAATATCTGATATTCCAGTGGTCGGTATCGAGGAATCGACCCTTCACGTTGCTTCTATGCTGGGTAACAAATTTACAATTCTCACTACATTAAAGGAACGGGTGGCTGCCAAGGAGAATGAAGTCGAGGAATGTGGCTTAACTTCGAAGCTTGCTTCCGTCAGGCCGCTCGAGATGACAGTTGCTGAGACAGACGAAGAACCGGAGAGAGCACAAGAAAGGATTTTTGAAGTAGCCAAGAAGGCAATAGAGGAAGACGGTGCGGAAGTTTTCGCCCTTGGTTGTGCGGGCATGGCTGGTTATGCAGAACCCGTTGAAGAGAAGCTTGGTACTGTTGTCCTGGATCCGTCTTCGGTAGCGCTGAAAATCACGGAATCCATCGTGGATGCTAATTTAAACCAGAGCAAGGTGGGATTGTTTGCTACTCCACCGGAGAAAGAATTCAAAGGCTACGACCTTTAAAGTGTATGATAGACTAAAAATGATCCAGCAAAGAACAGGATGTGGAGAAATTCTGTCTAACTGAGCCAGAGTACACTTAATTTGGCAATGGAAGCCAGTAACCGTGGAAATTGAGGAAATGGGTGCTGGGAGCCGTATAATTTATAAGGATTTTGTTACCTATACGCTTCCTCTATCTGTAGTAGGAGAGCGATAATTTAAGTCTTCTTTACTAGATTTGGGTATATCCAGATTAAATCTAGGCGAGAAAGAAGGATAATCCCAGAGAACTACCAAACATTTAATTAGAACGAAATCTGGAGGTATTGTAATGTCCGAAGCTATAGAACTTGAAGTCGAACTAGTTAAAGCTAAGGGTGAATGTGTGGCAGGCCACGAAGTAGGGGATACTTTTACCATTCCCGGAGATACGGATAATTTCAGCTGCGATGGCCTCTGTATCCATGCCCTGTATAGCATGATGGCAAAATTAGTTGCCATGAGATACGGCGCCAGCTTTCCCTGGGTGCCGGAAGATGCAGAGGGGGTTACCCACGCCTGCCCGGATGCCCAGAATCCTCATACTTTTAAGATATCTAGAGCCGAAAAATAGACTTAATTCTCTGAAAGTTAGAAAATCTGGGGACTTAATGATAGTCACGAAAAACTCTTTACAAGAGATGTCTTGAGGTCCTAAAGGAGAAGAGTAAGCTAAAAAAGCCCACGCCCACGGTGGTTTCGTGACGAATGAAAAGGATTTTCAGTTATCTTACCACGAAGACACGATCGTTAACTTTCTTTTCAGGGGAAAACTGAAGTGACCAAGAGCGAAAAGGAAAAGATAGGAAGGTGGCACTCTTTCTTATAAAAGACGGTAGTTTCATTTTCATCGGAACTGAAGCCACCAAAATACAGATCGTAAATAGCCTTGATGGTAAAGCTAGCTTAACCATGGCTACGAATTCCTTATATCACGGACTGGAATTGTCCAGGGTCCAGTAGGTTAAAATATTAATAACCGGAGGATAATCGCGGGCGAATACGA
>JAGXLB010000245.1 GCA_018334915.1 Candidatus Bipolaricaulota bacterium | reverse complement strand
TTTCTTACAGTGGCGGAGGAGTAGTCCAGATCGTACTGGTTTAAGATCATCTTCGAAGATACCGGCTCGCCCGTCTCAATATATCTGTCGACTATTTCTTTTAAAATTAGTTCTTTTCTATTTTTCATAAATTAGCACTCACACCAAGAGACTGCTAAATCTTAACCAGATGTGATCTCTTTTTCAACCAGGCGGAAATTGGTTAAACGTAGTTTAGCTGGAATTGCTCGGGTAGAGCACGTTACAGATATTTGCATTTTCCTTCCATACACAATAACATGATAAAGCAAAAATTCGATCAACATGGGGGTGATTGAGAAAGCAATAAACGAAAAAACTGGCCGTCGGGTAAAAACCCGAAAGCAGCTTGATTAAACTTATTTTCCGAAAAAACGGGAGGTTGTTTTATGAAAAAGTTATCAGTATTGGTGTTGGTTGTTGTATTTGCTTTGGGATTCGGTTTAGTGGCAGGAGCCCAGGAAGCAGAAAAAGGTGGTACTCTAACCATTGCTTCAGGTCAGAACTTCAAGGATCTGAACCCGATGGTGATGAATGCCGTCTATGATAATTACGTGACAAACCAGGTTTTTGACGAACTGCTGACCCTGGATCCTGAGACCCTGGAACCGAAACCCTACGTTGCAAAGGATTGGGAGTACTCTGAAGATCTGATCGAAATCACCTTTTATTTAAATGAAGGTATTGAGTTCCACAACGGTGAAAAGTTGACCGCGGAGGACGTCGCGTTTACGTTCAACTGGATTATCAACCCGGATAATGGATCTCCAAACAGGTCGGAGTTCGCCTGGCTTGAGGAAGTTGAGATCGTCGACGAGTATACGGTCAAATTTATAACGGACGAAGAATACGCTCCGTACGCACCGGGACTTGTTGCTGAGACCTTTGCCATCGTCCCTAAAGACACTTTCCTGGAGATGGGACGGGAAGAATTTAACCAGAATCCGGTAGGTAGCGGTCCCTTTGAGTTCGTAGAGTGGAAAAAAGGTGATCATATCACCCTGGTGAAGAACGAGGACTATTGGCTCAAGGACGTAAACCTTGACAAGGTTATCTTCCGACCCATCCCAAAAATTTCCACTATGATGCTGGAACTTCAGAAAGGCGGGGTCGATATTACGGATACCATGGAACCTGTTCAGGTTACCAAATTCCAGGATATGGATAACGTCAAAGTCATGCAGACGCCCGGTTTGAACTACTTTTACGTGGCGTTTAACATGAACCGGGAACCCTACAAGAACAAGCAATTCCGCAAGGCTGTGTATATGAGCTTTGACATGACTCAAGCCATTAATTCCATTTTTAACTCCACAGCCAAAACTGCCGAGAGAGCTTACGGAGCAATTCCCCCTGCTCTTTGGGCAAGTGATGAGGAATACCTCAAAGACAACGTCGCACTGGAAGAAAACGACGAAAAAGCGGCAGAGCTGTTTGAAACTCTCGAGAAGCAGGGAGTGCTCGACGAGGACAAGACCATTACCGTCTATTCTCCTCCCGATCCGAACCGGAAGAAGCTGGCCACCATCATGGTGACTAACCTCCGCGAACACGGACTGAAGGCTGAAACACAGCCACTGGAATGGGGTGCTTACCTGGATCTTCTCTATCGAGGTAACGAGGATCCTCTGGGTTCGGAGGTAGATATCTTTATCATTGGCTGGTCCGGTTCACCTGATCCTAACTCCTTTACCTATTACTTATTCGAGACCAAGGATAATACGGATTTAGGAGCTATGAACAATATGGCGGGTTATTACGATCCTCTGGTACAGAATAGAATTATGCGCGCCCAATCAACGATGGATCAGGAGAAGAGAGAGGAGCTGTACGTTGAAGCCCAGCGCCGGATTATGTCCGAATACGTCCATATACCGGCCTATCACCAGATTGAAACTCGGGGTGTGAATGTCAAGGTCCACGATTACGAGCCGGATCCTCTTAGCACCATGCCCCTTGTGAATCCGTTTATAAACGTCTGGATCGAATCCTAAGAGTTAGTTTCTGACTGGATTTCCATAGAAGAGTCAATTTAAGGATTAGTAAACCAAGGGGGCTGGATAAACCGGCCTCCTTGGTTATATTTTACACGAGTTACTGTTCTTGAGTTAATCATATACATAAGTGAGAGAAAGCTATGACTTCCTATATTATTAGAAGGCTAGGTCAGATAGTTCTGGTTTTGTTCGTAGTAAGTGTCCTGATTTTTACTCTTCTTCAGCTTGCACCCGGAGACCCCGCGACCGTTATGGCAGGACCGGGGACCAGCATAGAAGAGCTGGAGTCAATTCGTCGGGACCTCGGTCTTAATAAACCTATACATATGCAGTATTTCACGTTTGTGAAAAAGCTGTTCAACGGAACCTTAAAATCTTATGCCTATAAACAACCGGTTATCTCGATAATTGCGGAGAGATTTCCGGCAACCCTGGAGTTGGGGCTATTTGCAATTATTCTGGCGACGATCGTTTCTATTCCGGCTGGAATAATTTCGGCAATCTGGCAGGATACGACTGCGGACTATACCGTGACAACGGTGGCATTGTTAGGAATTTCAACTCCTGTATTCTGGACGGCGCTTATGTTGATGTTATTGTTGAGTATTCAGTTTGACGCTCTGCCCGTTTCGGGGCGCGGAGCTACTCTATGGGGATTCTCGATATTTACCCTGGATGGCTTGAGGCATATAGTGATCCCTATGATCGCACTATCGTCAGTTCAAATGGCAATGAATACCAGACTCACCCGCTCCAGCATGCTTGAGGTCCTGCGTGAAGATTACATAACTACGGCTCGGTCCAAAGGTTTGAAAGACAACGTTGTTATTTTGGGCCACGCATTCAGAAATGCTGTATTGCCGGTGATGACAAACGTGGGTATGATGGTTGGAACCATGGTTGCAGGGGCAGTATTAACTGAGACTACCACTGCCTGGCCCGGGCTGGGTCGGTTGATGATAAGTTCGATAAACAGGAGGGACTTTGCCGTGATATTTGCCCTGACGCTTTTGATCTCCTTTGGTTATGTGATTTCTTATCTGATAGTGGATATATTGTACGCTTACGCTGACCCGAGGATAACCTATGAGTAAAGAAAAACAACTAGAAGAAAAGCGAAAGAAATTACCCAGGGCGACGTTAATCCTGTCTCTTATATTTCCGGGATTGGGTCACTATAAAGAAAGAAAGCTGAAAGCAGGGTTCCTTCTATCAAGCTTCACTTTGGTACAAATCGTTATTCTCGTTGTTGGTTTGTTGAACAACAGGATAGTCTGGTTTGGAGGGTCCCTGGATGGAATAATTGCCAGTTGGGCTTCGGTCTTATTTATTCTGGTTTTTTGGGCGATCAGTTTCGTCACCCTCAGGAGATCCTATTTAAAGCAAGAATCGGGTGGTTACTGGACCAGAGCTGCTCGCGGGTTTATGAGGCACAAGAAGGGTCTAGTCGGATCGTTCATAGTTGTTCTGGTGATCTGGGGGGCTCTATTTGCACCGCTGGTTGCTCCTTATAAACCCATGAAGATGGATCTTATGCATACAGTTACTCCGCCAGGC
>JAGXLB010000059.1 GCA_018334915.1 Candidatus Bipolaricaulota bacterium | reverse complement strand
AGGTTGGATTCCCCGCAAACTTCGGAAACACATCGGCCAGGGCCAGCCATTTCTCCTTATTCGAGGCAGAACCCGTGATTAACTCTTCCTCCACGCCTCTCTTTCGCATTAACTCCCAGACGTAGTGGTCCGTCTCAGCCTCGACCTCCCAGATATCATCCCAACCCTTATTTTCAACTATATCCTCTACATCGGCGTGGGTGTGGGGATCGTATATAGGAAGTTCATTTACTTCCCGGTATAGACTTTTACTCACTTTGTTATCAAGTAAATATGAACTATCGAGAAAAGCCAATTTTACCTCCTTTTTTAAAACGAGCTTCGATTAACTACCTTCCGAAAATCTATTCCGATATTCCCTGACGGCTTCCACTGCCGCAGAAAGGTTCTCTTTTGGAGCATCTCCATCCATCATATTAATGCAACAGAAACCGGTTTTGTGGGGGTCCCCGGACTGCCTAAGCATTTTACTTACATCACTTTTTACCTCTTCAGGGGAGGCTTGGCCCATTTTCTTCGGATCATATCTCAAATTGAAGAAGGCCTCTGGTAATTTTTCTCGACATACCTCTATGTCGGAGCCCCAACCAACATCGTAGAAAGATACATTGGGAACTTTTGCGTAGTTGTCGGCATAAACGTGTAGGTCATCCCCATCGTGATGTATTCCGTACGGCTGAAAGTTCCGGGAAAGTCTTTCATCGTACTCGAGCAGCATGTCTTTATAGGTATCCGGAGATATCATCGTTACGGAGCAATTGGAGTGAAGGTTTAATTCCGGTTTAACGAATTTTACAGCTCTATTTACGGATATAGACGTTGTCCCTGTATTTTCTTTAATATAGGATAAAAAGTCGATTATCGTCGTCGTTACGGCGTCAAATATCCGGTTCGCCCGGTCGGGATTTCTATTTAAATCTAGCAGAAGTTTGGATCCACGAATGTCCAGAGCTACGTTCAATACTCCTCCCCAGTTTATATCCCCAACCACGTAACCGAACCGGTCCTTTAACTTCCGGACCATCTTGTCCAACCGGTTAAAAACGGGATTATTCTCCAGTTCGACAGGAGTGATGTTGTCAGCCTCTTCGTCGGAAATCTTTCTGGGATGGACCTGAGGAGCTCGACCTTTGCTATATTTCACGTTACAGCCGAACATCTGAGATATAATGTAGCCAGCCGCGAGGTGAACTCCTCCCACGGAAGGTCGGGGTTCGATTTCCTCTTCCTGCTCCAATCCGAATTCTTCCAGGTAATCGTCCAACACCTTTCTCATTTCCAAATCCGCTTCTAACCTGGTATCCGGATCGAAGAAAAAATCCTGTTTAAAAGTTACTCCGTGGTTTTTGTACCACCAGTCAGGATGGAATACGAAAGTAATGGGTACAAAAGTGTTTGAATCTAACTTCGTCACTATTTCTCACTCCAGTGTGTCATTTAATTGGATAGTTTCCGTGTTTTCGTAAGGTTTCGAGGGCAGTCATGTAGTTATCGTAATTCGAACCGTAGGCGACGCTATTACTCGTACCCAGTATTAACCCCCCTCCCGGTCCGGCAACTTCCAGGCTTTCTCGAACGCTTTCTCTTACCTGATCGGGTTCTCCGGACACGAGAGTATTCAAATCTATACCGCCCCAAAAAGTCAACTCCTCGCCGTATTCCTCGACCAGCTTGTCCAGATCCATGCCGGCCGATTTAACCTCGATGGATTGCCACGCGTCGAACCCGGCTTCTACGAAAAGGTCCAGCAGTTTCCAGTTGTTACCACAGTTGTGAGTCAGGACCTTAACGCCTCGATCGTGGCCAATCTCGCAAATCTCCTCCATGGATGGATAAAAAATTTCTCTTATGCTCTTGGGGTTTATCATGGGACCCGTGCCGTCGGCAAAATCCCCCTGGGGCATGACCCCGTCGACGCCGGCATCGATGAAAATTTCCGTCATCCTCCTAGCCAGCTTTGAATAAAGTCTCATCGCCCGTTTAGCCAGTTCGGGTCTTTTGAAAATGGCCTTAAGGTATTCCTCCGAATTTATTCCAAAAAAGAGCGATATCGACTCAAACTCGGAGTAAAATAGCGGATCCGGGCTACCCACTGCTTCTTCAAATCCCCTGGCAAATACGAACTTCTCACCTCCAACCTTATCTACAACGTAATCGATCAATTCGAGCCTGGACTCGTCATCCAGTTCGAGATCGTAATCTCCAGAGCTTTTCGATTCTATCCTGAACCCGCACCTAGGCACCACGTTATTTTCAAAATACTCTACCAGGCCCTCCTCGTTTTCGATTTCTGGCATTGGCTCATCCACGGGCAAAATGGCGTCGTTCCCCTCGGAGTATTTCCAGACACGACCGTTCGGCTCTTCCCAGCTATTTGGCCCGGTCTTCTCAATTTCTGGTGGTTGATAATCAGCAGGTGGAACAAGATGAACCGGCACAAGATCGTGATCAAGCTTTTCTACGAGATCCACTATATCCTCTTTAAAACTCTCCACTACTTCATCCCTTCTCCCATCCCACAGCGCCTTCGTTGTATTGGCTTTGGCTCGCCAGAAAGTCGGATGTCCGATAACTTTTTCGACTATATCGTGATCCACACCCCATTCTCCTGCGGGTACCCTGTCCGGTTCCTCATGGTTGAGCGCTTTGATAACTCTAGCTTTAGACTTCATATACTCTATCCCCCATCGGGCCGTTAACCCTTAATTGCTCCTTCGGTAATCCCGGAAATAAAGAAATCCTTAAAGGCTACAAACATAATGAAGATCGGGATTAATGAAATTATTATCATTGCAGAGATATTATGATAAGGCAACGATTGCAACTCATCCCTTATGAATACAATTCCGACCGGTAGAGTCTGCCAAGCGGATTGAGTTTGGAGAGATACCGCAAATAAAAATTCCTGCCAGACAAAAACAAAAGTTATTATAGTTGTTGTAGCTAGCCCTGGCTTAACTAATGGGAGTAAAATACGGTACCAAATCTGGAACTCATTGGCCCCATCCATCCTTGCACAGTCCTCTAATTCCCCTGGTATCCCCTGAAAAGCACCCCTCATTAGGAACAAACCCCAGGGAAGATTGAGGGCAACGTAAGGGAGTATCAGTCCTATGTAACTATTCCTCAATCCAAGAGCATCCTCCATAATAAAAACCGGCATCAGATAAACAACATAGGGGACGGTAAGTACTAACATAATAAATCCAAAAATAAAGCCCCGTCCCAAAAACTCCTTACGTCCAAGGGCATATCCTCCAAGGCTACTCAAAAAGACTATTATAGTGACCGACACCACCGTGACTACTATACTATTGAGAAAAAACCGGCCAAAGTCTCCTATCCTAGAGAAAATGTAAGCATAGTTCTGAAAAGTAATATTTTTCGGAATAAGAGTTAGCGGAAAAGAATAAACCTCGCTCCGGGTTTTCAGAGAGGTGGAGATTAACCAGAAAAACGGACTCAGAAAAACTGCTGCAATTATTATACCTAAAGTATAGATAATTACAGGTTTTACATTGCTTTTAAATAAGTCTACCATTTCTAATCACTCCCCAGTAACCAGTTTGCAATTGCTGTAAATATCAATATTATCGCCGAAGTAATGTAAGCTGCGGCTGCAGCGTTTCCCATATCAAAGTAGCTTAATCCGGACCGCCAAGAATACAAATACAGAGTCATGGTAGCGTTACCGGGCCCGCCCTTGGTCATTACAAAAGGTAACTGGAATACCTTCATAGCCTGAATTATCTGGTATAGGCTGGCCATCAATACATAACTTTTGATTCCTGGAAGGGTCACGTGGATAGTTTGCTGTAAAAAATTTGCTCCATCAATTCGAGCAGCCTCATATAACCTTTTTGGCACACTCTGTAAGCCAGCGAGGAATATAATCACCGAAAAGCCCAAAAACTTCCAGAACTTTACCCCCACTAAAGAAAACAATGCAATTGAGGAATTAGAAAGCCAGCTAACTGGACTTAATCCCAATTGCTTCAATAAAAAGTTCGCAACTCCAAAAGTTGGATCCAATATCCAAACGAAAGTTACTCCGGCCAGAGAGAGTGGAACGATTATCGGCATATAAACAGACAATTGAAAAAAGGTCTGAAACTTATCTATTTCGTTGATAACCACTGCAATAACAAAAGAAAAGAAAATGGAGGCTGAGAAATATACCACAGCAAAAATCAAGGTATTTGTTAAAGCAGTAATGAAGGTAGGGTCACTTAAGAGCGAAATATAGGTTTGTAAGCCGTTAAATGCCGGGAACGCATTGTAAGCATAATTGTACTCGGTAAAGCTCAGGTAAAAAGAATATATCAGCGGGAAGCCAATAAAAGCAGTCAGAAACAGAACACTGGGTCCTATAAAGGCATAAGGAATTAAGCTCGTTCCACTCAGTAAACTACTTAAACGCTTCACTAGTCTCATCTTCGAACCTCTTTGATACCGAGAATGAAATTGAAAAGAGGAGGGGTAAGACCTTCCCCCTCCTCTCTATAACTCAGACCAACTATTATTCCTCTACGTATCCTAATCTAGTGAGGTCCAGATCGCGATTGTCGATTGCCTTGCGAATGTTTTCTAAAGCTTTTTCCGGTGACTGGTTGCCCGACATCACTGGATGTATTTCCTCTAACATAATATCTCTCAATTTGGTCCCATCTACGTACTTAGGGAAGTAGACTGAATTTTCAGCCATTTTTAGGATTCTTTCCACCGAATCCTGGAACCAAGTTAAACCTTCATCATAGTAATCCTTCAATACGGGTAGTTTACCATAGTCATTGAAGCCTTTTTGTTGGAACCATTTCGAGAAAATCTGTTCCTCAATAAACTGTTTGGCCAGTTCCTGATTTGGAGAGGCTTTTGGTACGTATACGTTGTGAGAATAAGCTATAGTACCATTTTCGTTGGCTCCAGGAATTGCCATAACGGTAGTGCTATCCTCGCCCAGTACCTCTGCAGCTCCAATTGTCCGGGAATGCGCTGTATAGATTTCAGCAATACTTTGAGCCTTAAAATTATTCCTTCCATAATTTACGTCCGAGATAGTCCCCTTACCTGCAAGTCCCTCCTGAATCCATTCCTGATTCATTCGAAGCCATTGTTCAGCTTCTTCGCTTTCAAAATCCAGCATTTTTCCATCGGGACCGGATATGTCTCCCCGGAGTGCCAGAAGCCCCGCGGCATAACTATAGGTTATAAAGTTCCAGCCCCAGTCGACACTTAACGCGTGAGCAGGAGCCACTTCCTGAAGCGCTTCCAGTTGTTCCCTGAATTCGTCCCAATCTTCCGCAGCAACGGGCTGTCCATCCTCATAAAGCCCTGCTTTCTTGTACATGTCAGTATTTACGTTGAGGGCCATGACCTCTCCCATGAACGGAAGCGTGGGAAAGTAAGGTTCTCCGTTTTCGTCCTCAAAACGTCCACTATAAAGAAAACCGGGGATGAATTCGTCTTCCGCCAGATCTCCTTCCAGAATACCGGAAAGATCGGTCAAAAGGTCCGGAGCTACTAGATCGGATAATTCATTAGGCATTCCACCTATAGCAAGATCAACAGTAGTTTTGTCAGCCTTCCAGACCATTAGATATGTCTGCACGTAATTTCTGTAGTTTTTTGGCGAAACCTTGACGTTTACTTCAGGATGATCTTCCTCAAACCTCTCCGCTGCTTCTCTTACCGGAAACTTCTGGAGAATCCATGAATCTGCTTCAATCCTTAAAGTCTCTGATTGGGCAAACCCCATCATACCAAAAACAGTTAGACTAGCAACTATCAAAAGTAAGGCCGTAAATTTTTTACTGGTGCTCAACGCACTCACCCCTTTTAATGGTTAAGGTTAAGATATTTTGCTGAAAATAATTGACTGGATGCCAAACTCTTAGTTCTCCTTATCACCTCCAGTAATCAAAAAGAAAAAGAAACTAATAATTACCTCTCTCGATTATTCCAAAAAGAATCGAGAAACGAGACAAGATTCTCCTTAGACACGTCCTTCTGGATGTTATGAATAGCTGAAAACACAAATATATAATTTGATCCCTCGTCCAGCCTGTCCTTAACTATTGATTGAATAACTTCCGGTGATTCAAAAGGAAGTTCGGTTTGGGTATCTATTCCGGCACCCCAGAGAGCCAATCGATTACCGAACTCGTCCCCTATCCGTTCCAAACTGATTCCCTGTGCACTCACCTGTATGGGATTGAGAATATCAATACCCGATTCCACTAGGTCCGGAACTATCTCTCCCATCGCGCCGTCTGAATGGAAGAAAACGTAAGCGGGTCCGGGAAATACATTTTTAATTTCCTCAAATAGCTTGTTGTGGAGAGGTTTGATCATACCCCTGTAGATTTCCGGTGAAATCAGCATATTTTTCTGACCCGCCAGGTCGTCTCCTTCTCTAATGATCTGAACATGTTCACCCAGTCTTTCTCCGGCTTCTCTCCAAAAATCTTTTTTTACCGAGAAAACCTTGTTAAGAAGGGCCCTGGAAAAGTCTTTACGTTTGACAAGATCCTGGTAAAATTTTTCCGGCCCCCTTATCCTCGAAGCCGTCTCATAGATTCCCGCTCCCAGGCCCTCCATTACCACTGCGTAACCATCTTGCATATAGTTCGAAGCTTTCGATTCCAGCCCCAGAAACAGTTTATCATCAGCCGGATCGGGCCATTGAAGGGAGTCCAAGTCCTCGACAGAAGGATCTTCCGATAACGGACCAGTCTCCCTGGAATAGTATTGATCCGAATTCTCTGGCTTTTTATAAGTAATCCCCCACTCATCAGTAAAAAATAGATTACCTTTTTTCTGGACTGGTTCAGGATTTTTCCGAGCCAGGTTTGGCATTATACCTCTCACATCCACACCAAGAGCATGACATACCTCCGTATCGAACTCTATCAGCTGCTGCTTTGCATCAAAGAAACTGTTTGAGTACTTATGGAGGTCAAATGAGTGTCCTCTCTGGTTAAGAATTTCGATCAATGTAGCAAAAGCGGGCTTTGTAATCCCACTGACTCTTGTACTACCAAGATCAAATGGAACTTTATCAACAGATTCACCTTCGATCGCTGCCAGTACTCTTTCGCGAGAATTCAAACTAACCCTCCAAATAAATTAGCTAAATTACTTTTTCCCTAAATTATCTCGGCCGTTACGGCTGAGAATTTCCTTTTCCACATTGCTTAGATGCACGTTTAACGCTTCGGTGGCGTTTTTCTCATCTCTTGCCCTCATTGCCCTTAATATATCAATGTGCTCCTTAATAGCTTCTTCAATCCTTTCATTAAGGTGACGGGTAAGAGCTATTAAATTATGAATTCTCTCGGTGAAATCCTTGAGAAATTCGTTATTTGAGTTATAAATTATGGTTTTGTGGAGCTGCTCGTCGGTTTGATCGAACTTTTTCCTTAACTCATTGTGAGGATGATCGTTTTTTTGCAGATTAATTGATTCCTGGAGGAGATAATTTAATTTTGATTTATCCGCATGCTCTATAGACTCTTTTAGAGAGTAAGCCTCTAATAACTTTCTCAGCTCACAAAGGTCCTCAATCTGCTTCGACGATAAGTCTATGGCGAAATAACCCACCCGTGACCTAACCTCTACCAGTCCTTTGTCAACGAGCCTTTGCAGTGCCTCCCTGACAGGCGCTCTACTGACCCCGAACTCCTTCTCGAGAGCTGAAACGTTTATTTTTTCTCCTTGTTCTATTTCCACGTTAACTACTCGCTCCTGGAGTTCCTTGCTTATCTGATCGGCCAGACTTTCTTTATTTAATTGCATAGTCAAATCATTCCCCAGATCAAAAGCAAAAAACAAGTTAATATGTGATATATCAACATTAGTATATCAAAGTCTTGAATACTTATCAAATCGGAAAAATTTTCACAAGTAAACCCTCCTATAGGCAGAATTAATCACTTCACAAGAGGAAGATGACAAAACTAATAGAGTTGGACTGGTGGATTGAGTCTCTGTTATTCAATGAACGTTACCTTACCCGAAACACTTTAACTATAATAATTTAAAAAATAGTGGTCCGGATTGAAGAAAATGGACCAAAACACATAAATCTAAGAGATAAATCCATCTATGTCCTTTATTCATATTCATCCAACAAAGATGCGGACTCCCTATCGAGATATATGTAAGCACTATCATGCCTGTGTAAAATTGAAGCAGGACGTTCCGGAGAAACTTTCCCCGTTAGGCATGTTTCTACCGCTTCGGCCTTCCTTTTGCCGGGAACTGTACAAACTATATTATGTGCTCTCATAATTTGCCGCACGGACATTGATATCGCTTTTTTTGGCACATCTTCAACTGAGTCAAACCAACCTTCTCCAACTTGCTGCTCCCGACACCTCTTATCTAGCTCTACAACTATATAAGGATCATCGGTGTCAAAATCAGCAGGTGGGTCGTTAAATGCTATGTGTCCGTTCTCTCCTATACCCAAAAAAGCCACATCGATGGCAAGGTCTTTGACTATATCGTTTAACCGTGCACATTCGCCTTTCGGGTTCTCTCTTTCGCCTTTTATCTTATGTACAGTGGAGATATTTACCTTATCGAAGAAGTTATCGTCCAGATATTTTCTAAAACTCGCTCTATGGTCAGGAGATAGTCCTACATACTCATCTAAATGGAGCGCTGTAGTTTTGGACCAGTCAACGTAATCAATCTCGGTAAGGTGAGAGAGAAATTCAAGTTGCGATACACCTGTTGCCAGCACAAAAACGGCCTGCCCTTGGTCCTCTATAGCCCCTCTAAGCAATGTCGCGGCCCTGTTAGCTGCCTTTTTGCTCGTCTCGACCTTGTCGTCGTAAATATTTAGATCCATTCTTACCTCCAAAAATACAATGAATTAAATCTTTTTGTCTATCGAACCAAAAACCTTTACTGCGGGAAAGGTCTATTGTTAGATCAGCACCATCATTTTTACAACCCCTCATTACCCTACTAATAACCCTACAACGCTAATACCCCACAACCCTTTCACCCGCAAGGTTAAATCTTAAATCACACTTGAACAAGCTAAACGGTAGCAAGAACACAGTAATTGTAGACTTTGCAAGAAAAAATAGTTTTGATTTAGCAAAAAATATAACTTTAATTATAACGATTCAGAAGTTGAAAAATCTTCTTCACTTGTTCTATAATAAAATTGGATAAAATTACTCGGGTTTTTAATAGACTTTATTTTAAGACCAATAAGGAGTGATTACCTTGTTCAAAGAAATAGAAAAAACCTTACAGAAAGAAATAACGAAGAATGCATGCTTTGATGATATATGCCAGAAAAACCATCAAAGAGAAGAATTCCACAGGGAAAATAAACAAGATAATGGAAGCTTTTTATGTAAAATAGGACTATGTAAGAGATAGAATTTTTCCAATACTGCCCGTCTTTTTAAAGTTTTGGATTCAATTTCCATAAAAGGATCTAAGTAAAAAATCGCTTGAATAGCTAAAACCATATCGAAGGGTGAATTACGCCTTATTCAAGGCTTTATAACCGCGATTATAAATAATTGCAAGCTCTCTCATTCATCCCCTTCCACAGGGTGGGGTATTTTGCGCGAGTTATAAATAATTTATAACCCGTGGAATGTTAGAGCTTTTTCTACTTATTTTGTATTATTCAAAGCCTGCATTTAACATGAAATCAACCTTAGAAATTTCGTGAAACGAACTAATCCCACTAATCTCTAAGAAAACAACGGGTTCTTGGCTCACTTGGGGGCTATATGAACTATTACGTCGGCTTAGTTGGCACAGGTGCTGCTGCGGAACTTCATGCCAGCGCATTAGATAAAGTCACAGGGGCAACGTTGGAGGCCGTTTGTAGCAGAACAAAAAAGAACGGCGCGGAATTTGCCAAAAAGTGGAATATTGATTACTTTAGTGATTTCAAAAAGCTAATTTCCCTGGAGAAAATTGATTTCATCTCTATATGTACCCCCACGGGCACTCATTCCCAATTTGCAATTCCAGCCGCAGAAGCAGGTAAAAACCTGGTGATAGAAAAACCCCTCGAAACGACTCCGGAACGCTGTGACAAGATTCTTAACGCCGCTGAAAAGCATGGAATACAATTATCAGTGATTTTTCAGAATAGGTTCAAAAGTCCGGTTAAAAGGATTAAAGGAGCCGTTGAAGAAGGGAATCTAGGCCAACTAGTTATTGGGAAAGCAGAGATAAATTGGTACCGTTCCGAAGACTATTACAGCAATAACTGGAAGGGAACCAAAAAGTACGACGGAGGTGGGGCTTTAATAAACCAGGGAATTCACACTATAGACCTGCTTCAGTGGATGTTGGGTAAAGTTGTCAAAGTGAATGGAAAC
Organism: Candidatus Bipolaricaulota bacterium; assembly: GCA_018334915.1. GTDB lineage: Bacteria > Bipolaricaulota > Bipolaricaulia > M55B111 > M55B111 > JAGXLP01. The sequence continues at coordinate 3,140 of JAGXLB010000059.1, read as the reverse complement.
GTTAAGATTCTAAAGCATGAGATAGAAGGAGAGGACGCTGGTGTGGCTACTCTCGAATTTGCCCATGGGGGGCTGGGCATTGTAACCGGTTCAACAGCTGTCTATCCAGGATTAGAAGAGCATTTAGGTCTTTACGGAACTCAGGGCAGCATAGAGTTAAAGGGCAACAAGATAACTACCTGGGAGACTTCGGCCAAAGACACTGGTCGAAAACCAGAAGGCGAATCCAGTGAGGCAGGTACCAGCGGGGCAAGCGCTGCTACAGACGTAGATTCGAAAAACCATCAGACACAATGGAGAGAAATCCTCGATAGAACTGAAAAAGGCGGAAAGCCACCGGTGAGTGGCCGTGAGGCTAGAAAGTCCGTGGAAATCATCAACGCCATATATAAATCTTCCAGAATAGGACAAAACGTAACTATAGATAACGATTATTCCTATTGAAGTATACTAAACTAGGTAATTTTGTCCTCGAAGCAAGGCGAGATCCTTGTGGGCTAGGGAATAACGAAAAAAGAGATATGAGGTCAAAAATCTGAAAAGAAGCAGGACGCGTCGCGAAGAAGAAAGTGTAAAAAAGCACACATTTAAGAGTATCTCCAGGATAGAGCCCATTATTCCCCGTAAGTACTACATAGAAATATATCAAGCCACTCTCGCCTGACCACTCACAGGGCCAGGTTTGAAACCGCAATCGACGGAGCCCGTTCTCCGAACTATGTCAAGCAGATGCGGAAACACCTGAAGATACTACCAGCAAGGATGAAGCATGAGCTTGCGGAAGCAACTTCCCCGTTAAAAGAATAACTGGGTAACAATCTCGATTTGTGGCAGGGTAAAGGAGAAAAACGGATTAAGTGATTTCAGGTGGTGACTTCTTGTTATCTAAAGTTAATTATATAGTTGGGTTAAATTGAGTAAATAGCAGGTACCATTTACGGCTTAACTCCCGCCTTTAAATCAGGTTCCCACGTTTTCTCAACTTTCAATAATTAACCCTAATTGTATTATCCAGAACCTCTTCAGTAATGAGGCCGTCAGCACCCGAAGACCTGTTCGAAGCTCCGTCTAATAACACCTCTTCCACATGCTCTACTAGGCCAGAATGTGTAGCCCCAAGGCTTCCAACCTCGTACTCTTCCTGCTCTTTTCCCGACAGTAGGACCTTCGGTTCGGATAAATCATCAGTATATATAGTACCCTCAGTCCCATGCAGGTAAAGCTCGTCAGACGGTCGGTGAGTATAAAAATCCCCCTGTACGCTGGCCTGAGCTCCGGAATCAAATTTGAGGCTCAAAGTCACTGTATCTTCCAGCTCATTATCGGATTCAAAGAAAGTTACGACGCCGTTAGCTTGTTCTATGGGTCCCAGCAAAAAGGCTAACAAATCCAGCCTATGAGAAGCAACGTCAACGAACCACCCTCCACCGCTTATTTCCAGTTCTTCTCTCCACTCAACATCAGCTGGCGGAGTAAAAGATATATGGACATAAGCTTGAACTGGTTTTCCTGCTTTGCCCTCTTCCAAGAGTTCCCGGATCTTCTCCACCTGGGGATAAAACCTTCTATAATATGCGACGAAAAGCTCTACCCCTTCCGCGTCGCAGGCTTCAACCATCTCTCGGGCCTCATCAGCATTCAACCCCATTGGCTTTTCCACAACAACCTCCTTTCCCGCTTTCGCTCCCTCGATAGTATAACTCTTGTGACTACTGGGGGGCGTGGCCACGTAAACCACGTCAATTTGTGAATCCTGAATCAGTTTTTCTGCTTCATCCGTCGCCACAGGTATTCCATGTTTTGAAGCAAACTCCCTGGCTCGGGTCAAATCCCGCCTCATTACCGACCTTACTTGACTTCTCTCTGCCTGAAACAGAGCAGGCCCACTTTTCCGCCTGACCACGTCTCCGCATCCAATTATTCCCCAGGTCAAAACGTCTTCATCTGGTCTTTTTCGATTTTTGGCGGTCATTATTTACCTCTAGATTAACAAGTATAATCTAACTCACTCTAAATATTATCCTAAACTCGCTTCTAGGTTTACTTAGAGGCACTTCAACAATTTTACAGTACACTACAGTATATAAAACAGCGCACCAAGCTACCAAACTCAGGCATCCATTCAAACATTTGGAGCCTCGGTATGAAGATTTACCTCGTGACATCTTCTCAAGAAAATATGGTTTTTCAGTAGTTATCAGTTACGCCAAGTGCCGAAGATCAAAAGAAGTCACCGATACGCTGGAACTTAAAACCACGCAAAAACAACGGTTCCTTTTTATAAAATAAAACTTCGTGAAAACACGGATTCCGTAAAATTTTTCTTGTCCACAACGGAACCTTACCGTAACTTTGTTGAGGATTTAAACTTCTCTTAAAAAAAGAACTGACTTAGGTGGTAAAAATGGGGCTCTGGCTGATCCTTCCGCCGCTTTTCCTGGGTATTGCAATAGGTTACTCCGATTTATGGGACGATTTATTAAGGCGAGTCGAGGGTCCACTCTCTCATATGTCGCTACTGTTACTCCTAACGCTAATGGGGACTAAAATTGGATCCAACGGCGAGATCTTACTGAATATCGGAAACATTGGCCTGCAATCTTTCCTGCTTGCCGCCGGCAGCATTGCCGGAAGCGCAATACTTCTGAAGTTGATCTCACCGGTGTTCAACTGTTTTTCCGATGGGTCCGAAGGTATGAACGGCGTATCCCCAAAGCTGGATTTAAAGCTGACTCTATCCATAGCAATCGTCCTGATAGGCGGTCTCTTTTTGGGTTACTCGGTCATCCCGGAAAGCTTTACGGGGACAATTGACTTGATCATTACTTACGTCCTAGGCCTATTACTATTTGTCGTGGGGATTTCCCTCGGCCTGAACAAATCCATTTTCAGGCAGGTCTCGAGACTGGGCTGGAGACTTGTTCTATTACCGATCAGCATAGCGCTGGGAAGCATAATCGGTCCACTAGCTATCGGTTTTTTCCTCAGACTTACTCCGATTGAATCTGCCGCTGTCGGCGCCGGTTTCGGCTGGTACAGCCTCTCGGGGGTACTGTTAACCAAACTTCACAGCCCTGAACTGGGGGCAATTGCCTTTCTGGCTAACATATTTCGAGAGCTGCTGACATTTCTTATTTTAC
>JAGXLB010000244.1 GCA_018334915.1 Candidatus Bipolaricaulota bacterium | reverse complement strand
AGTACCTCCGGAAGGGACCAGAAGAAAAGGCTATCGAACTGTGCCGGTGTTTTGATGATAGTTGAGAGAATTGCAGCCAACGGAAAAAGCCATAAAGCAACAAGTAGCAACAGTATTGAGTAAATTAATATTCTGGATAAAGTACTTCCTTCTAACCTCATAATTCCTCCTAAGCCGAAGGTTCGAAGGCCTTAAGGTTTCTCCAGGCAAATATTAGGGTAACAAGGGCGATGATAACGGCGATAGCTGAACCGTAACCCATGTTTGAAAGGAGAAAAGACTCCCTATACATGGAAATCGCGAGTGTCTCAGAGGCTCTGGCCGGACCGCCATGGGTCATAACCCATGGAATTGCAAACATCCTGGTCGTATTGATCATAGCGTTTGCTATTACCAGCATGGAAATTGGCTTAAGTAGCGGTAAAGTAACGTGATAAAAAATTTGCCAGAAGTTTGCTCCATCTACTTTTGCTGCCTCGATTGGTGCCTTGGGAAGACTTTGTAAACCCACCAGAAAGAGCACCAGGTTTAGCCCCAGGAACTGCCAGGCCCAGACTCCAATCATCAAGAAGGTATTTATAGAACTATTAGCCAAAAGCTGGAAGGAACCAAGGCCTAAAACCTTGAACAGCGAATTTATCGCGCCATTCTGGGTTGAATAAACGATTTTCCATATAACGGCTGCTACGGTTGGTGCCAGGGTCACTGGTATATAAAAAACTGTTTTAAAGAAGCCCTGGAACCGTACACTGTTTATTATTACTGCAAGAAAAAGAGCCAGGACTATCGGAAATCCAAGAGTACCGATAAGCCAGAGTATTGTATTCTTGAAAGCATTGAGTACTTGAGGTGAGGAAAAAACCTGAAGGTAATTCGAGAGACCAGTCCATTCTGGCGAAGTGATAATGTTCCATTTGGTGAAACTGAGATAAATGGTGTAGCCAGCCGGTAGCAATTCGGCTCCGATAACGAAGAAAAGAGCCGGCATAAGAAACACGTAAGGATCCAGCTTGGTTAATCTGCTCATTATTTGATTTGGCTCCTTGTAAAAACCCCCGGCCGTCTTAATTGGCCGGGGGTAATGCTATAGATTACTTTTCTAGTTCAGGTTGTTTTTCGTAGTCAACATCGTAATCTGGCCATGTTTTTGCCGCCTGGTTTTCAATGCTTTTTAGGACCTTTTCCCACTGGTTTGGTTTGGTGAGCATCCTTTCAAACTCGGCGACGGCATGGTTTACGATTTCAGTTGGCGTAGCTTCCCAGAACCTAATCGCCTTGTTGGGATAATTATCCACTTCCTGAAGTAATTTGGCGAACTCCGGATTTGTTTCGGCTACTGCGTCCTCCGAGATGATCGTATCCCAGGGCATTGGATGCCAGAGGTCGAGATCAAGCTTTCTGGCGTCCTCGTCCGACACCCACCATTTGAGCCAGTCCTTTGCTTTTTCTTTGTTTGCTGCGCGTTTACCGACCATTAGAGGAGAAATCTCAGTAGCTAGAGCACCCTCACCTTCCTCGCTAATTGCAGGAAGGACAAATACGTTAAAGTCTTTCCCGGGTTCTAAGCCACGATCCATTAGAATACCGCTGTACCAGGTGCCCATTGGAATTAGCGCAAGTTCGTTGTTTTTGAACATCCTGGGGTAGTCCTGCACGTACGTGGAGTCCATAGGGGCGAAGTAACCTTCATCGAGCAGCGTCTTCCATTGTTTCATGGTCTCTACTACTTCCTTGTCGGTCCAGTGGGCCTCACCTGCCATCAATTCCTTATAGAACTGATGGTCCTTATGTAGCAGCAGTTCCTGGAAGACTATGAATGAGGTCCAGCGAGATTCGCCGACTGTATTCCCGATAAAGTTTATGCCTTTTTCCTGGAAGAACTCCGCCTGATCCATGAACTCCTGCCATGTCTCAGGTGGATTCATATCGTACTTTTCGTAAAGATTTTCGTTGTAGTACCAGACCCAGTAACTGGAGTGAAGCGGGACGGCGTAAGTCATTCCGTCAATTGTAAGTTGTTCTCTAATACCGGGTGAAACTTTGTCTCCAACTTCCTCCCAAACGTCGGAAAGGTCAGCTACTAAACCAGCGTCAACGAGTTGTTGAGCCCTATAACCAAACCACCATTTGAAGATTTCCGGCGCCCTTGGTGAGGTGAGATCGGTCTTGACTCTTGATTTGTAAACGTCAGTTTTGAATTCGGTTACATCAAGGCCAATTCCAATTTCGTTTTGGGAAAGTTCTCCGAGCTCCACCCATCGTTCCTGCCATTCGGGATTGTCGTGGTAGAAAGTTACCTCGTCTTCTGCGTTGACGTTCCTGGCACCAATCAGCACAAAGCTAAAAGTCAAAGCAACGATCAGTACACTTAAAGTGGCAATTTTTGCTGTGGTTATTCTATTCATATAGTACCTCCTATCTTCAAAGTAAATTTACTTTCAATATTTCCGGTTAGATTGGTTTGATACCACTCTGGGTAACCGTCAGGACCGTTTACCATTAACCGATAAGTACAGTTAAACTACAGTCTTTATTGCTTCTTGCCAAATTACTCGAATTAAATAATCCAACTTAATAGAGCCTTTTGCTTACTTGTCTACTCATCCTACCTCCATATTGAAATTTATCACCCCAAATTTTTAATTTAATTGTTTGACACTTTCTCGTTTTTTAAGCTCAGTCGACAAAACGGCTTGATTGTCATTCTCATCTCTATTACGACCCTGAATCACCCCAAAAAGGCGTCGACCAGCTGTATAACCAATTTTGTAAGGATTCTGGGATACAGAGGTAATTCCTGGGCTTACGGCAGACCCCCATTGAGGATCATCAAAGCAAATGAGAGATATCTCCTCTGGATAGCGGATAGAGTTTTCTTTTAAGTATTGCATAACCCCAATGATTATTAGGTTGTTAGCAGCAAATATTGCCGTTATCCCACTAGCTTTTGACCACAGCTTTTTCATGGCCCTGTAACTGTCTTTGATCTGTGAATTATCCCTCACGACGAATTCATCCCTTAGGTCAATATTGTTGTCAGACAGGGCTTTTTTGTATCCTTCATATCTTTTGTCGGTTGATTGTACTCCCTGTAAGCCACCGACAAACCCAATTTTCCTGTGGCCTTTTTCGATTAAGTACTCAATAGCCTTATATGCGCCGGAATAGTTATCCGAAACTATTGAAGAAATGTCGCAATCATCAATTGATCTATCAATTAAAACAATAGGGGTTGACCTGTCAAGCAGTGGATTTATATTTTCTTTCCCCTCATCGGTTGGAGCAATTAACACTCCATCTACTCTCTGAGACAGAAGCAGGGAAACGTAGTGCTCCTCTTCGACAGGATTCTCATCAGTATTGCAGAGAATTACGTTGTAGTCGTTTTCTCTTGCACAATCCTCGACACCTCGAGCGACCCTCGGAAAGAATGGGTTAGTAATGTCTGATACAACTAAACCGATGGTATTGCTTTGTCCTTTTCTCAAGCCTCTTCCCATCTGGTCCGGATAGTAGTTTAACTTTTCAACAGCTGTGTTGACTTTTTCAGTCAATTCGGGACTAACATATCTAGTGTCGTTAATGACAGCTGAAACAGTCGTAATTGAGACTCCAGCCTCTT
>JAGXLB010000058.1 GCA_018334915.1 Candidatus Bipolaricaulota bacterium | reverse complement strand
GGGGAATGTTGTACCAGTTGTCCGAATTAATTCTGTCGGATAATTTGCTCTTTTCGTTATATGCAATCACCATTCGGTTTCGAGCGAACTGAAGATAAAAATCCGTATAATCGGGCTCCATCATCGAAGGGATTAAAGAATAATCAGCGACGGCAACTACGTCACCCCTTTTACCGACCTCCGTAACCTGGCGGACGGCAACTACGCTACCGTGAGCCTCTAACTGTACGTCAACGTCCAGGTGATTACTTTCAAACTTATTCTCTACCTGTTTAAAAGGAATCGAAAGGCTTCCAGCATGGAAAACCTTGAGCTTCGTTTTTGCCTGAACGCCAAGCGACCCGAAAAATAAAATTATAATCGCCAGCCCTGCAATGGCCGCTCTAAAAGTTGCCCATCTAAACATGGTTTTGCCTCCATTTTAGATTTCCCCCGTAAAAATAGGGTATGGCTAGAAAAATTAATTGTATTTTTTCGACCGGTTTTCGTTAAAGGTTGAACGGGTAATTCTGCTTCATCACACCCCAAACCTGAACATTTCCATACTAATACTATTGCTTAATAGTAGGGCATCGTTGTTATATGTCAACACTCGGGGACAGTTTTGCTTTTTCGGTTAGTTTTTGTATTTATGATTTTCTTTCGATTATAATGACCCGCATAAGTTTTAAGATTTAACGGTAAGTGCTAATGCTAAGTAAGAGGTAACAATGGCTGAAAAAAGATTAGCTTTTGGGAGAAAGGTCAGAAGATCACGTGAGGATAGAGGAATAGGCTTACGAGAGTTAGCCCGCAGAGTAGATATCGATTATTCGAATTTAAGTAGAATTGAAAGAGGTCAGAGACCACCTCCAGACCTCGAGACGGTCATTAAAATAGCCAGGGAGCTTGGGATAGAAAGAAGCAATTTGTTAAATTTGGCCGGCGTGCCTGAGGAAGTTATTATGAAAAGGCATGGGGGAGATAGGAGGAGCTGGATATCGGGAAAAGTTGCGGGCAAAGCAGGTGACCTGACAGAAATTAACGCCGGAAAATGGACGCTTCATATAGTGGAAGAACCAGAGGCAGAAGAAGTGGAACTCGGGTTAAGGCCCGAGGATATCACCCTGTATTTATCTGAAGGAGGCTTTTCGGATAGCAGCGCCCGCAATAGAATAAAAGGTACTGTTAAGGAGTTAGATGACTACGAAAACTACAACCTGGTTACAGTCGATTGTGAAAGTTTTTCTCTTGAGGTAGCAATTACGGATACCTCGGTTGCAAAGATGGACATTACCCCGGGGAAAGAAGTATTTGCTACTTTTAAAGCCACTGCTCCTGCAGTCGAAACTTAATTTTTCAGAGATGATTAATTACTATGCAGAATAATTTGCTAGCTTCCCCCTGACGGGCTTGATGGATATCACTTTGCCTGTCCAGTAGAATTTAATGTAGGTAAATTAGTTATTTAGTTAAAGTAAGTGAGTAGTGGACGGGTCCTTCCAGGTTACCCCTGTAAACACTTGACCACTCTACTTTCACTATTCGAATATCGGTCTTTAGCGAGGCATAACACAATGGTCTTAAGAGGAGTTATTTTATGGGAATAAAAACCCTTCCTGAGGAATCATTTGACGAGGCCAGTGATTTTCTGCTTCATTCTGCAAGAGCACTGGAAAGAAATACTTATAACCAGATTTTTAACGGAGACAAACCTGTCAAGTCTTTGCTCGAGCTAAAAAATTACCAGAATCCTGACGGCGGATTTGGACATGGCCTGGAACCAGATCTGAGACTCCCTTACTCTTCGCCAATTTCCACGGCGGTTGCTTTTCGTCACCTGGAAAGAATCGGCGAAGGCTCAGAAGTTGCGGACGATCTCATTCAATCGGGGATTAACTACCTGGAAAGTTCTTTCCAGAGCGGAGATGGCCGCTGGTTCGCGGCACCTCCGGAAATCAATAACTTTCCCCATGCTCCTTGGTGGCATTTCGACGAGTCTTCGGGCAAAACCCCCGCAGACGAATCCTGGGGGAACCCCACGGTAGAGATCCTCGCTTACGGATTGCGTTATAATGGTTTTTCTGATTCAATTGATATCGCCAAGTTCGTAAAGAAAGCAATCCGGAGGTTTAAAAATAAGGAAAAGTTTGAATCGGAACACGAAATCTATTGTTATTTAAAGTTGTACAAGGCACTACCCCGGAACGAGGCTAAAGAAATAAAAGATCGATTAATCAAAGCCGTGGATCAATTAGTCTGCACGGAACCTTCCGAATGGACTGGTTACGTTCCCCAGCCAGTTGATTTCGTTACAAGTCCTGATTCTCCAAAGTTAGGTATATCCGAGACCGTTCTTGAAGAGAACCTGAATTTCCTCATCGATAGCATAGAAGAAAACGGAATAATAGAGCCATGCTGGGAGTGGGGGCAATACGAATCCGAGTGGGAAAGGGCCAAACTCGAATGGACAGGTCTTTTGACTCTAAAAACATTGATCATCCTGGATAATTTTGACAGAATTTCCCGTAATTAAATAAATATAAAGGGTCAGCCACTTTACATTTCTGGGAATTACCTCAATGATTGTGTAACACATGTCCAATTGGGTGTTATCTGGAATGGAAGTTGTGCATTTTTCCGATACTCATCTCGGTTTTAGAGAATTTCACAAAATCGACCCCAAAACAGGCATCAATCAACGAGAACAGGATGTTTACGACGCTTTTACTCAGCTGGTCGATCGAGTTCTAAGGATAAATCCAGATCTCGTTGTTCATGCTGGAGATATATTTGACAGCGTTCGCCCAACCAACCGGGCCGTCAACCTGGCCACGGAGCAGTTTGCAAGGCTATCTGAGGCAGGGGTTCCTACCGTGCTCGTAGCCGGAAACCACGATACGCCAAAGATTTCTACTACAGGAACTATAATTCGGGCTCTGGACAGGCTTCCAAATGTCGAAGCAGTGACTTCCGACCCCGAGGGTGATAATTCTGGTTATCGGAAGATAGCTATAGGTAATTCCCTCGTACATGCCCTATCTGACGCACCGACGGAAGACGAGCTTTCCGAAAGAATAGAGAAGCTGGAACCGGAGGAAAGTTACAACTGGAACCTACTAGTTCTGCACGCTGGGGTCCGAACACTGGAAGGACAGGTATTTTCGGGGGAATTCAACGAACATCATGTTAATAAAGAGCTTATCGCTAATCTCGGTTTCGATTACATTGCCCTTGGGCATTATCATAAGCGTGTAGAAATTGATCTCCCTTCAAAGACCAGAGCAGTTTATTGTGGCGCACCTGAGAGGTTTTCGTTCAACGAATCTGACTACCAGCCTGGTTTTCTAAAAGTACATTTAGAAGAAGGCGGCGTTAGTTACGACGAAGAATTAACCGAAACGAGGGATTTTATCAGGCTCGACTCTGTAAATGGTGAAGATTTGACCGCCAGAGAAATTCAGGAGGAGGTTGAATCCCGCTTGCCTGGTAGACAAAAAGTAGAAGGGAGCCTGATTTCTCTTAAGATAACTGGAATAGACGACAACACTTATTCCTTGCTCAAAGAAAGGCTGCTGGACGACCTACGAGATAGAGCATTTGAAACAAATTTTCAGGCTGTCGGCCCCGAAAAGTCTGATACGGATGCTTCTTTGTTGATGTTTTCGGATTTAAGAACAGAGTTTTCTAACTTTATGAAGGATAGGGCTAAAATTTCAGACGAACTAGATTCCGAAAGACTGATAGAAACAGGACAAAAGTATCTTGGTATCGCCCTCGGAGAGGAGGACGAAGGTTGAAAATAAGAAAACTTGAATTAAAAAATTTTCGCTGTTTTGAAGAACAGGCCTTCGAATTCCCTGACGGCTTAATTGGCATACTCGGCCCAAACGGGTCGGGCAAATCCACAATTCTTGAGGCACTATCCTGGTCACTCTACGGCAGTTCCGCGATAAGAACAAAACGAGCTGACCTCAGGCTTGATTCCGCATCCGGTTCCGACACCTGTCGGGTAACTTTGGAGTTTGAGCTGGATGGGGAAACTTACGAACTGGAGAGAAGAATGACCGGAAAAAGCCTCTCTCCCAGAGCCTATATAACCAACTCCGAAGAGAGGCTTGTGGAAAGCTTCCAGGGAGTTACTCAGTACGTGGAGGAGAAGCTGCTTCGCATGACGGAAAGCTCCTTTTTCCGAAGTGTTTTTTCCAAGCAAAACGAAGTAAGGGAACTTTCTTCGGGTGGACCCGAGGAAAGACGGCAACTATTTGCCAAACTTCTCGATATTGACAGGATAAAAGCTGCCAGGCGGGAGGTTGATGGAGACGCTCGGGATAAAAGACAGAGAGCTGAAGCGCTGGAAGAACAACTCGGCAACCTGGAGAAGTTAAAGAAAAACCTTCAGAGCAAAGAATCCGAGGCAAAAGAACTAACCAAGGGGGCGACTTCTCTGGAAGAAGAACTCAGAGAACTAAATAAAAAGATAGATAATAAGGAAACTGATTTTCAAAAGCTCGAGGGTCAGAAAGATAACCTAACCGAGCTTGAAAAGAAGCGAGAAAACCTCCGAGCCAGAATGAAAAACCTTCAAGGCAATATAAAAGAAAGGGAGACTGAACTGGAAGAGCTTCAGAAAAAAAGGGATCAAGCCGAGAAACTGTCGAAGTTTGCTGAGAAGTACGAGAAGCTAGAGTGCCGGAAGGACGACCTGGAAAAAAAGAAGGACAGGTATCGAGATAAAGAAGATATCAAATCCAGGCTGGGGTCCAGGGAGGAAGATCTTGCGGAAGAAAGAGATAACCTGGAAACCACGGAAAAAAATTTACGTGAGTACAATCGAGTCCGAGATAAACTCAAGAAAAAGAAGGCCAAAAAGAATGAAAAAGACGAAAAGATCACCAATTTAAAGGCCAGAAAGGCCGAAATAGAAGGTTCAATAGAAAAACACAAGTCGGACCTGGAAGAACTACAGGAAAAAATGGAAAACGTGGAAGACCTCGGAGCGGAAGGGGAATGTCCAGTATGTAAAAGGTCCTTAGGGGATGACTACGATACAGTTATAAGACACTACAACCAAGAGATCGATAAAGTAAAAGAAGACATCAATAAACTCCAAAAAGAAAATGTCGAGGTTTCAAAGGACCTGGAAAAAGCCATAGAGAAGAAGAAAAAGTTAAATGAGGTAATAGAAGATCTAGAAGACAAAAACCACAAAAGAACTTCCCTAACCGATCGCAGGGATGATTTGCGAGGGAGGATAAAAAATCTCGAAGCGGTTTGCGAGGAATTAGAAGAGGAACTGAAAGAGATCGGGGAAGTTGACTTCGAGGATGGGGAATACCAGGAAGTAAAACGAGAACTCAAAAACTTAGAAGATGACTACCACACATACAAGAACCTGCGGGCGGAGATAAAACGTATCCCCGACGTCGAGGAAATACTCAGCGAGCTTGCTGATAAACTTAAGAGTGTAAAAACAGAGCTTAAAAAAGTAAAAGAACAAATAGAGAGCCTGGATTTCAACGAAAAAGAATTTAGGGAGCTCAAAGAGGACTTAAAAGAGTTGAGAGCAAAAAAGGACAGGGTCAAGGACAAATACACAAAGGAGAGTAAAAAGCTTGCCGAGCTGAAAACCGAAATAAACCATCTGAAAGAAGAGATAGACCGGGAAGAGGGTAAGAGGGAAAAACTTGATGGATTACGGGAAGAAAGACTCCTTCTGGATAGAGTTTCAACCTATTTTGACCAGTTCAGGCTCGATCTGCTTAATCGCATTCGTCCCGTTCTTTCGAGACGTGCTTCCGACTTACTAGAAAAAACTACGGACGGTCGTTACAGCAAGCTTACCATCGACGAAGACTACCTCGTCCGTGTCTTCGAAGACGGAACACCTTACCCCCTGGACAGGTTTTCCGGAGGAGAAACTGACCTCGCAAATCTCTGTCTCCGGGTGGCAATATCCGAGTTCGTAGCCGGTCGTTCGGGACGGCCGATCAATTTTATCGTCCTGGACGAAGTATTTGGCAGCCAGGACCAGCAACGACGGCAGAATATTCTTAAATCACTGAGAAACCTTGACGACTTATTTTATCAAATTTTCCTCATTACCCATTCGGAAGAGGTTAAAGACAGGCTTGATAACGTTTTTCTTCTTTCCCGGGAAAACCACGACACTACTTCAGTGAAATCATTTGTTTAGCGGCAGTTCAAAAAATAGTTGATTCTGAAAGTGATAGTGTAGAAACAACTGTGTAAAAAATATGGGTTTGGAAACCGTTCAGGAAAATCCTATCGGAGGCGAGCGGGCACGGTTCCAGCACTTAGATTGCTATGGGTTAACAATATGTCAAGAAAATCTTCAAGCTGAATCTTAGCTGTAAATAAACAGCAACTTAGATCTCAATAGCAATCTAAGTGCTGGAGAGCGAGCCGAGATCGGAAAGGGCAATTTCCCCGCTGGGGAAATTGATCCCTGGTTTTATCGAACGGTTTCCAAAGCGATTTTTACACATAAAATGCTACACTATCCTGAAAGTTCTGGGAGAGGCAAGGCATACCTAAATTTTAAACGTAGTGACTAACTTATTCAGTTTTGTGTAATAAATATGCCCGGTTATCTCTCTGTCAGGATATTCAGCCGAGACTCCTTCAGCGTAGAGAGATATTTGCCTTTTATACTGGGATTCGTTAGTTCGATCCTCGTCCGTCTTAAAATCTATTACCCGGACGCGATCATCTGACACATGGAGCAGGTCGATCGATCCGTGATAGACGTGTTTAGTTTCATTCTCGTACTTTGGTATCAGAACTTCCTGTTCTGGAAGAAGTTTACCCGAGAGGGATTGAATGAAATTTTTGACGTTCACTTTATCCTCTTTTCCCCTTTCCTCCTGGGATACCGTAACCTCTTTTCCGCTAGCAATTTTCTCCGCGAACGCGTGGATCATAGTTCCGAACTCCTTGCCTCTACCCCCGGAATGGTTCTCGAAGGTAATATCAATCACGCTGTGAACGGATTTTTTCTTCGGGCGCTTTGATCCAGGCCTTCCGACCCTTAACGTCTTTCTGGGCCTGGCAGCCCTCCGGGATTTTATTTCGTCTATACTGGGTTCCAGATCTACCGGGTCCAGGTCGAGCTCCTTGAAAAACCTTCCCTCTTTTCCTTTCTCGGCCGATAGAAACAAATAGTTCTCCGCCCTGGTCATAGCGACGTAGAGTAGTCTCCGCTCCTCGCTATAATCAACTCCCGAAACCCTGGACGTCAGGTAAGTCTCAAGGTCGTCATAGAGGAAGCCGTCCGAGTCCGAATAGGATTTACGCGCCCTCAAGCCCAACGAGTCATTGTAAAATATTCTCTTTCCATCGGAATTAGTACTGGGAAAAGTATGTTGATTCATGTTGGCAAGGAATACGACGGGATATTCCAGTCCTTTAGCAGAATGAATTGTCTGGACCGTGGTTGCTTCTTCCTTTTGACTGTCGATATCGTAGGTCTCACCTTGCCTGATGTTTTCCTCAATGAACTGAACAACTGAGGCCAGGTTCATATAGGAAGAGTCGAAGGTATTCTGTAGTACTTCAATAATCGCGTCTGTAAAGGTATTATCAAACCCGTAGCGAATGAAAATCTTTCGGGTTACTGCTCCAATATCGTAGGCTTCTTTCAGTTGATCCCTGAATCTCAGCGTATCAGGCGGGAAGTCTTCTTCGTCAATAATCGATTTTACTTCCGCTATGTTATAACCGGCTTCATCGAGAATGACGCTCCAGCCCCTCTTTGAATTCCTCCGTTCCATTACTCTCAACCAGGCAAGAAGGATAACTCCGGGGTCCGATTTGAATATCTCAGCCCCGCCTTCGTAGGCCACAGATACTCCCAGTTCTCTCGCTTTTTTGTCTAGCTCACGGGCAAAAGACCTGTTTCGGGAGAAGATGGCTACGTCTTTATACTCTATCGGGTTGCCGTTAAGTTTTGCCTCGTCTCCTTCAACTACTCTTACGAGCCGGGATAGCACCCCCTCCACCTCGGATTCAGAAACGAACGCGGATATATCTGTATCGACCTTACTTTTAGCCGCTTCCAGTGAGACGACCTCGCGGTTTAGACTTACTTCTTCTTCCTTTTTTCCCCTGACTTCGAGTGCTCTCTCCGAGAAATTCAGGATCTCCTGCGAGGATCGGTAGTTACGTCTTAAAGATATTCTATTTACCTCGCCGGGTGTATAAGGAGTTCTCTGTCTGTCTTTGTTTAGCTGATGGTAAAACTCATCAAGCCGATCTTCGAATTCCGTGATATTCTCCACCGAAGCATACTGAAACCCAAAGATGCTCTGCTTCCAGTCCCCTACTGCCAGAATATTTCCAGTACTCGAGAGCAGCAGTGATAGTTTAAACTGTATTTCGTTCGTATCCTGGAACTCATCTACCATTACGTAGTCAAACTGAATCGATTCCCGTAACCGATCGTCTTCCATTAAAAGAACATAGGCGAACATTAGCTGAAAAGAGAAGTTTAGGTAATTTCGGCCCAGGGCGTAATTAAGGTATTCCAGGTAAAGATCATGGATGAATGCGATTAGTTCACTTCGGTCCTGGTTAAATGCTTCCTTCATTACTCCCGGATCTACCTGCTTTCCATCCCTTATATCCTGCCTGCGCTTAATCTCTTCGGAATCGAACGTCCTATTTTTCATCCCGGTTAGCCGATTGAGTAATTTAGACTGCTTTTTTCCTCTTTTCCCGGGAACGGGAGCGTTCACTCGTTCCAGTTTTTCAAGGTACTCGTGGTAATTACCCGATAGAAGTTTATCTCCGCCCCTGTACCATCCCGATTGCTTCGGAAATATTCCTTTTACGGCAAGAGATTTAATTAACTGGAGTAAATTAGTGTTCTCGTAGACAATTCGGTAAAACTGCCCGTACTCCGGATAATTTTCCTGAAAGGAATCGTAAAAATTAGCAAACTCCCGGTTCTCCTGAACCCTGTTTGATATGGTTCTTGTGTTGGCAGTTATAGCTTCTTCCAGCCCTAGACCGGCCGGAGCTTTAAACCCCTTCTTCATTAGTAATTGCTGGCAGAATCCGTGAAAAGTGGAGATTGGGGCTTCCCTTAATTTTGAGAGGTCGCAGTTACAATAGTTTATTATCTCCTCTCTCATGTTTTCCGCCGCGTTCTCCGTAAACGTAGCGAGTAGAATATCTTCCGGTTCAGTTTCCTTTTTCAGGAGCTTTGCGTATCTTCGGGATACCGTAAACGTTTTACCTGTCCCTGCCCCGGCGTCTACAAGGTAGATCCCCTCCGTACTGTTGATTAGTTTTTTCTGATTACCTTTGGGTTTCGGGCTCATCTTCCCTCTCCTGAGAGAATTAGGTCTCTATTGTTAACTTCCTGAAGTTTCCTATCTCCTACAGGAAACCGCGTCTTTCTCCAGGTATTCAGGTCATCGAGGGTATCGGCAAGGAATCGTTCGAACCTATCGACGTCTTCTCGAAAGTAATTCCTGGTTCTCAATTTCCGAAGGGTCGTCGTCAAAATCGACTTACTCGCTTTTTTCAGTTGTTTTTTGGTCAAATCCTTACCCCGACCGATCTCGAGGTAATCTCTGCATATATCTTCGAACTGGTTCCGGTGTTCCCTGGCTCTATCTCTTGAATAAAAATCTCCCTGCTCAAAATCCAGCCTCGATAATGCCTGAAGAAAACGGTCCTTTCCAAGTGGGTCCAGCAATTTTTTCCGCGTTTTAGAACTTGCAGCAGCTTCGAATACTTCATCTTTGCTCAAAAACTCTTCAAAAGTCCAGGGATAATAAGATACAGATTCAACGCAATTCCGGATTTCGAAATTGCCCTGGAGAATACTTCCCGGCTCTTCCAGTAAGTGGAGAAAGGTAAATTTTAGCTTTTCGTTGGGTATTACTTTCCTGTGATGGGCAAGGTAAAGTAAAGCCTGAAAGTCCGGACTTTCTTCAAAAAGTTCAGGGTTCGAATTTTTTACTATTTTACTGGCACTGACCTTTCTTCCAGTTTTAAAATCGATAAGTTCGTCTCCATTTAGAAGATCAACTTTTCCCCGGGCACCAATTTTTTCATTTAGAAATATCATTTCCGTAAATCGTCTTTCCAGTTCTCGATTGAACTCCCGCGCAAAGTAATTATCTTCTGAGCTGGGTTCGTATCCCGTTTTATCAGCTACTTCGCTTCCAATATCGCGATTATCAAAATAGCTTCTAAGTAGTACAAGTCCCAGCTGGAAATCAGTTCTTAACTTTGGCAGCTCTCCGTCGTCAACTATAGGCACCATCCTCTCTACCATCAGGTCTAATAACTTTTCCGACTCCGTTTCTTCCACGAGTGCGGGAAAATTGGCGTAAAATTCCGCAAATTCGTGAAAAACGTTGCCCTTCCTAAAGTACTCCCTATCCGGTCTCTCTATCAGGCAAGAGAAAAAGTGATCCCTGGGACACTGAACCAGTTCATTTAACCCCGTTTTACTAATAGCAGTTACTATTTCGGGCTCGGCACTTTTAAACATAGAGTCGAAACTTTTGCCTTCAGGACCAGCTCTTTCCCGCAGGACATAATCTTCACCTTCATCTCCATCAGTGAAGCTCGATAGATCCGATTTGTGTTCGTTGAAGTAAGCACTGGGGGCCACTTCCCGATTCAGCCTGCTGTTTTGCACCATGTATAACTGCCTATCGCCGTTCTGAATAAGTGCTTTAAAATTATTTGAGTTGCGTAGCCTTGCCTCTTCCAGGTTCCGCCAGGGTCTCTGGTCTACCTTCATGTCCCACCTGGATGACATTCCGAGGTAGAAGACTACCGGGCGGTCAATATAAGCAACCGCTCCAGGGTTTACAAGCAACACTCCTCTATCAGACCTCTCCGTCTTCACTGTAAAACTGTCGAGGTAATACTTGAGATCGTTAATCGCGCCCCTGGTTACCGGTTTCGACCATAGACCCAATCCTTTTAACGTCTCCTCCAGTTCAGTTTCAACTGAAAGACCACTTTGGTTTACCTTTTCTACGACCTCACCAAATGTAGCTTCCGACGTCTCTCGAATGAAATCGTAAAACTTCTTAGCCCCTGAAAAGTCTGTTTTGGGAAGATATTCTTCTTCCTTTTCTCGCGGAACTTTGGCTCCAAGCTTCTCAACTACCGTTTTAACTTCCTTTAGCTTAAGCCTGGTGTGACGGAGCCCGAGTGTGAGAAGTTCCAGGGTAGTCCGTAATGAATCGGAGTCCTGAAGTTTTTGGGCAACCTGAAACTCTATCTCTTTCCCCCTGAGGTAAGACCTGAGCAGGGGGTTATAAGCGCTGTCCGGATGAACCACTACCGCGGTAGACTCCCCGCCCAATCTTGATATATTATCAATAGTTGCTCCTACAGCCTGGCTTGCTGAATTGTACACCTGAAAAGGTTCCAGTTTAACTTTTTCTTCTCTAAAAACGTTAAGATTTTCGTAGCTATCCGGAAGTACCGACCTGTCGAGTCCTGTGAATTGGTACAGCCCCACCACGCATAGATTTTTCCCGGTTGGAACCTGATAGTCCTCCATTTCTCGGAAGATATTGGTGGTATTATTTAGTATAGGCAGGATGGTTCCCAATTTTTCTCTGTTCTGATTTGAGCTGTCAAGAAAACCGTCCAGGTTACCGACTTCCTGCCAGTAGTCGAGCGCCCGCCCAAGAAAATGGGAGGCTGCCTTCCAGTTAAGATCAGTTTCTCTGACTATTACCTGGAAAAGTTCCTTCTCATGGTTTAACTTCTCGTTTTGAAAATTACGCCTAATTAGGTCTTTTGGAGTATAAGCGAGCTTCCCGACTCTGGGTTCTTCAACCCTATTGTTAATGGCTTCTGCCAGAGAAGCTTCTGCCGTAAGCACGAGATCGAAACCTTTTACTTTTTCATATATCTCGTCAACCGTCAATGTTTTTTCTACTCTCATAGCTTTTTCACCTTTTTCGGGGTGATAAACTGCAGGGATCGAGGTGCTAATAAGACAGCGACAAGATAGAATAAGTGAAGAGAATAAGCATTTGCAAATGTTCTGGTTGGTCCTCGAGGTCTTAGCTCAGACCCCGGTTTCTTCATAATGGTGAAAAGCCCTGCAGTTTAACAGGTTGTTGAATCCAAAAGAAACAATTTAGACCTGAGAGGTTTAATATATTCCGATTAGCGCGGCTCCAGTACGATCTTATTCTCCATAAAATCTATACTTTTGACTTCCCCTTCGACCTCCCGTTCTTCTCCTAAAATATTTGTAAAGAGGAGCGTCCCGCCCTCGTTTTCCACCGAAGAGACCTCGTCCAGAATCAACTCTTCACCTTCTTCACTCGCCAGATAGGCCTTCGAGAGACACATGCTATCCTCCGTTCTCCTTCAATTCTTCCAAAGCCTGGCGTAAGTAGTCGGTGACCTGATCAAGCTCATCGGAAGCGCTAATCAAAAGGTCGTAAGCTCCGGGAAAATCCAGTTTTTTAGCTGTTTCTGCCCATTCCTTCATTTCTTCCTGGTGTTCCTCGTTATGATTTATCCCGTAATCCAGGAGTGACTTTAACTTTCTTAATTTTTCTTCGTCAGAAGGCATGTTTGTTCCCCCCATTTGATCGCGCACAGAATATTGTCCGGGCAGTTAGCCCCAGTTTTTGCCGTATTTAATCGGGTTTCAAAATAAGAATTTGAAAGTCACTTACGGTAAGAATATACTCTTCGCCGCGGAGCCACAACCTAGTAACTATCCTTGGGTTACGATAGAATTCGGTTTCGAGTTGATCCTGCGTATAATCTTGTTATAATGGTGAAAATTCGTGAGACAATGAAAAAGAGTCTTCCGACCGGCCATAATTGGATTGGACGACATAGAAAAGATAAAACATGACCCCTTCCAAATACGTCGTAGTAAATTACAATTCGTGCAAGGTAGAGCAATGCCTCTCCTCTGAGGACTTGGATGGTTGTCCTGCCGAATCAGCTTGTTCTCCCGGAGTGTTGACTCAGGAGGAGCCGGACGAGCCACCGATACTTCCGTCCCCCAGGATGTGCGTCGGCTGCGGTGACTGCATAAGGAACTGCACCTACGACGCGATTTCTTCCTCCAGAGGTTAATAGACCTCGCTATACCTCATTTTTCAAATTAAGGCTCAAAACATTTCCCTGGAATCCGTACATTTTGATCACGGATTGAGTGGACTATCAACTTGTTAAGCAGACCCCGAATATTTCTATCTCCCAACCCCACTAACCAGGCAAAGTTGTCCGGGTCTTTATATTAAAAACCGAAAATTCCCCAAGCGGGTACTATGATAGCAGTTCTACGCGAAGATAGTGATCGTGATAATCTTCACATTTTTCAATAAACACCATCACTTCCTTGACACTGTAAAACGATATTGTTATAACAATAGTGATATATGGTTAACCGAAAGATCGTAGTAGTTATTCGGAACCAAATTTCCATCTAGCTTAACCAGGGGGTATAGTTATTTGATCCAGAAGAAAGAGATTCGCCGGAACCTTCGAACAAGCGAACCAGAGAAAATAGCAAAACGGAGCGGCGCAAGATTTGAGGAAGGTGAAATTCGGGTAAAACTTTTCGACGAGGAATTTCAAGTAAAGACTCCAGAGTTCGAAGTGAAGCAGTCGTCCGACCCTGAAAAGCAACACCTGGCAG
>JAGXLB010000243.1 GCA_018334915.1 Candidatus Bipolaricaulota bacterium | reverse complement strand
CTGTAAACCAACAGCTATTTTGACCTCGATATCAATCTAAGTGCTGGAGAGCGAGCCGAGATCGGAAAGGGCAATTTCCCCGCTGGGGAAATTGATCCCTGGTTTTATCGAACGGTTTCCAAAGCGAGCTTTTACGGGTAAAACTCTACACTTTCGGGTCGGCGGAGTGTGAGTATTTATTTCCAACCATCTTGGCTCGATAACCACCCGTGGATATCCGAAGCGGCGGTTTTTCCCGCTCCCATGGCTCTTATTACCGTGGCTGCCCCTGTTACGATATCCCCTCCCGCCCAGACCCCTTCTCTCGCAGTACGTCCTCGTGAGCCGGTCTTTATCGTTCCCCGGTCACTGGTTTCCAGTCCATCCGTCGTCCTCGGGATCAGGGGGTGAGGAGAATTTCCTATTGCTATAATTACGTTATCTACGGGTAAACTGAACTCAGATCCTTCTTTCGGTACAGGTCTGGGGCGACCGGATTCGTCGGGTTCACCAAGGTCCATCTCCACGCACTCCACCTGCTCGACTCGGCCGTTATCTCCCTTAAACCTGATCGGATTTCGGAGTAGTCGAAAATCTACTCCCTCTTCCCTGGCGTGCTGAATTTCTTCGTCCCGGGCAGGCATCTCGTCCTCGGATCTCCTGTATATAACCATCGAGGATTCCGCACCCAACCTCAGAGCGGTCCTTGCCGAATCCATGGCAACATTACCCCCACCTATAGTGGCGACCCTTTTTCCTATCTTCACCGGAGTATCGTACTCGGGAAATTTGAAAGCCCTCATCAGGTTGACCCTTGTTAAGAACTCGTTTGCGGAGTATATTCCGTTAAGGTTTTCCCCCGGAAGGTCGAGAAAGTAGGGTAATCCAGCGCCGGTTCCCAAAAATACAGCATCGTACTTATCTACCCTGGTTCCTTCGAGTAAATCATCGACGGTAAAGAGGCGGCCGACTACAGTATTTGTTTCTATCTCGACTCCCATTTCCTTTAGATTCTCGACTTCTCTTTCCACCACTTCGTTGGGTAACCGAAATTCGGGTATTCCATATACCAGCACACCGCCAGGCTGGTGAAATTGTTCAAAAACAGTCACTTCATAACCCAATTTTCGTAAATCCGAAGCGGCCGCAAGTCCGGCGGGTCCCGATCCAACTACTGCAATTCTTTCGTCGCGTGAACCTTCTACGCTGTTATCGACCGAACCATGCTCCCGTTCCCAGTCGGCGGCAAATCTTTCCAGTCTACCGATTGAAACCGGTTCGAAATTCTCTCCCAGGGTGCAGACTTCCTGACACTGCTCTTCCTGGGGACAGACTCTCCCACAAACCGCCGGTAAATTGTTGGACTCTTTTATCGTATCTATCGACTCCTGGAAATTCTCGTTCATTATCCCATCAATAAACCCCGGAATATCTATACCGACAGGACATCCTTCTATACAGGGAGCAGGATCGCACTGAAGACATCTTTCCGCCTCCTCCAACGCAGCTTCTCTATCATAGCCCAAAGGTACTTCGTTAAAATTCTCAACCCGATCTGAAGGGTCCCGCTGGGGCATAGGTACCTCTTCTTTTCTTCGACTCACTTCGATTCGTCCTCCAGATATACTTCCAGGGCGCACTGTTCTTCTTCTTCGTAAATCTCAGTTCGCTGAACCAACAAATCGAAATTGACGGCCGAACCAGGGAACTCCGGCCCGTCCACGCAGGCAAACCTGGCCTCTCCGTTTACTTCAACTCGACAACCGCCACACATGCCCGTTCCATCGACCATTATCGTATTAAGGCTTACTATAAGCTCTGTATCGAACTCTTCCGCTACCTCCTGACAGACCTTCATCATCATTACCGGTCCGATGGCCCAGGATTTATTTACCTTTTTAGTTTTCAGCACGTCTTTGAAGGCATCGCTGGTATACCCTTTCCTGCCAACAGAACCGTCGTCAGTGGTCACTACGACCTCATCGCTTACCTCGTCAATCTTATCCTGATAAAAGAGTTTGTCCTCTGATTGGGCGCCAATAATAGAAATAACGTGATTACCTGCTTCCTGGAGTGCCCTGGCTACAGGATAGATCAGGGCGATACCAACACCGCCACCTATTACGGTAACTCTTCCGTAATTATCTATCTCCGACGGATTACCCAGCGGTCCGACAAGATCGTGGATCTCGCCACCTTCGGAAAAATCCCGGTTGAGCTCTATCGTCGATTTACCAGCTGATTGAACCACTATAGTGATCGTCCCTTTTTCAAGGCTCTTATCGGCAATAGTGAGTGGAATTCTCTCTCCCCTTTCGTGTAACCGCAGGATAACAAATTGACCCGGATCACTGGCTTCGGCAACAAGCGGAGCTTCCAGTTCGTATTCCCAGAGGCCGTCACCAAGTCTCGATTTATTAACGATTTTTCTCATATTATCCCCTTTACCGCGATCTATATGTAAAATTTCTCCAATAAGGGTTATCTTAACCCCCAACCATACATTTGCCAAAGAATAATAGCCAATTTGACCGGGCATGAAAAGGAATATCGTAAGAAAAGATCTCTCTTTAAAGGCGAAAAAGTAGGATCCGCCCAGGACTTCGTATTAAGGTTCAAGGTATGGCGAAAAAAACTGCGCGGAAGGAGGCTAAACCGGCGCAGTAAAACACCATACCGCTTTTGCCCAGGCGGACCCGTGGTGGGTATATCTATTTATCTTAGCCTATAACCTTCTTCGATGGAATTATAACCACTGCTCTCTAAAAAATCCAGACCATTTTCATCCTATTTTCAATCTTCCCCGGCTCTCGGCCTTACAACTTTCCCAATTTGACTTATCGGGACTCTCGGGTTACTTTATTATGGATTTCTATGACAAATAAGGATCTTCTAAAAGACAGAATTATCACTCTTGGCGTATGTGGGGGACCTACGGCCTACAAGAGCGTGAATCTCGTTGAGCGAATGAGGCAGCTGGGAGCAAAAGTCCAGGTGGTCCTCTCCAACGAAGCCAAAAAATACGTCACCCCCCTCACATTCGAACAGATCTCCGGGGAAGAAGTAATAGTTGGATCCTCCCTTCACAGCAGTGAAGACACAACTCAATTGTCTTCTACGACCGAAAGTGATATAAAGGTAATAGCACCTGCCTCCTTCAATTTTATCGGTAAGCTGGCTTCGGGGCTGGGCAGGGAACCCTTAACGAAACTGGTTTCCGACTCTAACAGCCCCGTTGTGCTAGCTCCATCCATGAACCGGGACCTTTATTCCAGCGAGACCCACCAAACCTATTTAAATCAGCTAAAGGAGAGCGGTTGCCATATCGTAGAGCCTAAAACTTTGGAACTTGAAGTTACTCCGGACCAGGAGGTAATTCTAACCATAGTTATCAGTAGAGTGATATCGAAGATAAGGGAGGTCCTTAAAGAGGACCAACTACTGGAGAATAAAAGTATTCTCGTAACTTCGGGCCCCACGAGGGACTTATTTAGCCAGCCCAGCTATACCGGAAAAGCAACAAATCACTCCCTGAGTTATAGTTTAAGCCAGCAAGCCCGGCAAATGGGGGGAGAAGTAATGCTGGTAAGCGGGCCTACGGAACAGATACCACCTGCCGGGGTAGGGGTAGTATGGACCAAAACGGCCTCTGAGTTAGAGAAACTTCTTA
>JAGXLB010000242.1 GCA_018334915.1 Candidatus Bipolaricaulota bacterium | reverse complement strand
TCCGAAAGATCGGGCTGAACAGATCGCGAGAAATTCTGTACGAGAGGATAGAACTCCGAGTGGAGGAAATGCTCCAGGAAGGTCTCCTCCAAGAGGTCGAAGCCCTCGTTGACGAAGGCTTCGGGCCTGAGTGGGGAGCCTGGGAGACCATCGGTTACAAGGAACTGGCACTCTATTTACGAGGAAAGATTGAATTCGAGGAAGCGGTCGAACGGATAAAGAAGAACACACGCCACCTCGCCAAGTACCAGCAAAACTGGATGGAAAAGGTAGAAGGAATTGAAATGCTTGATCTGGAAGGTGAGATAAAACCCGTGAAATTCCTCGTCGAATTACTAAGTTAAAAGGTCCCGGCTGTTTTGATTGAAGACTAAAACTCACGTCTGCTATGCTGTAGTTAGGAAGCTCGATTGACAAGAAGTGCAAGTTGTTGTATAAAGTGCTGATTTAAGAGTTAGATTTGCTTGGAAAATAGGTTTAGCCTGAGAGGGCTAATTTTTACTTTTATGGGGTTAAGGAGGAAATATCAGTCCAATTAGCGGGCAATTAAATATTCAAACACTTAGTTTTAGTTTTTTTAACCTGATCTTTTTGTCTTGCATACTGATTTTCGTGAGTCTTGCGTGTTTTAGTGGTTTTGCGGGCGACGAGCCTGACTACGAGAACTCCAAGGATAAGGGTCCCCCACTCACAGTACACGTTACCGGTCACGTAATTAAATATTCTATTACAAGCTCTCTGCTGGATGATGTACAACCTGAGAGGACTTTATGGATTCTCTTAATCAAAATTGAGTCAATTAGAGGTAGTGAAAAAACCAAGCTCAAAAAGGGAGATATCCTGAAGCTCTATTCCGACGAAAATGTCTCTGCCCGACTATATGATGAAGAAGTTAAAGCGACAGTTGAGCGTAAGAATGATAAACACTGGCTAGTGAATCTTTCTCCTCGACCCCCTGCGGGCTTACCTCTGGCAAGTAACTTATATGGTTTACTTTTTGCTGAGGATCCGGAAGAGTATGCTCACCAGAAAGGAATCCAGATAAAAGAAGGCAGGGTAAAAGTTATAATTGAACTGGAAACTCGGAATGCGCAACTTCCTCCAACCTGTGACCTTGTTGTTGAATCCCGATCCAAAAATCTAGCGAGGGCGTGGGTTGCGATTGAGCAACTTATCGTGTTAGCTGAAGAGGATGAAATAGGATTTATTCGCACTCCTCGCCAGCCTGAGCCGCAAAGTTAACTTGATTTATTATTGCCCGTCGATAAAGACTATTTCTATGAAAAGGAGTTAAATTTGACGAATAACAGATTCTTTGCTCGGTTTATAATCCTTTTACTCGTGTTGTTGACCCCTGTCTTCATTTTTCCCACTATGGGGCAAGGGGAGAATGCAAAGGAGCAACCACCACCTAAAGCGATAGACCCGGCGGACGTCAACCCAAAACTTCAGACCGTTCTGCAGCAGATGGAACGCAAGGGAGCTCTTGGCCTGGCAAAGGTGGCCCAATTTGCTCAATCTCACGATATTACCATTACAGATAACCATGTTACGGTAATCATTGAGTCTCAGTCCGGTCGAGCCGCTTCTATAGACAAATTCAAGCTAAAACAACTGGGTGGAAGAGTAGAAGCATCCTCTAAAAGCCTCTTGCGAGCGAAGGTTCCGGTAACAGGACTTACGGAAATTACCAATAAGGTCTCTGGTCTCAAATTCATTCGTCTCCCTTACCGTTCCCACGTTCAAAAGATCGATACCAGTGAGGGAGTGGGTGTCACTGATGCTTCTGTCTTCCACAATGCTGGTTACACGGGAAAAGGTACACAGATAGCCATTATCGATTTGGGCTTTGATCACCTAACCGAGGCCAAGGATTCTGGTGATCTACCTGAAGAAGTGATTGCTAGAGAGGTAGACTACACGGGATCGGGATTAGAAGCTGGTACGAACCATGGCACCGAGGTAGCTGAAATAGTTCACGATATGGCACCGGAAGCACAGCTTCACCTGATGAAAATTGCAGATGGGGTCGACCTTGAGAATGCCAAGGACGACGCCATTTCAGGCGGTGTGGATATAATCAACCATTCAGTTGCCTGGCTCAACACTTCGTATTACGATGGGACGGGTTTAATCTCAGATATTGCCTCTGATGCTAGAGACGAAGGGATTCTCTGGATTAACGCCGCCGGTAACTACGCCGAACGGCACTGGCAGGGAAATTTTTTGGGAGCTGTCGGTGATTGGCAGGAGTTTGGGGGAGGAGACGAGTGTAACGATCTAGGTGTAGTCTACTCCGGTAACAGAATTGTAATTTGCATGACTTGGGACGATTGGCCTAAGAGTGATCAGGATTACGATTTATACTTATACAACGGAGAAGATGAAGAAGTTGCCCGTTCTGATGACTTCCAGACTGGAGACCAACCTCCGGCGGAAGGAATAAGTTACATCGCGGAAAATACGGATGATTACTGTGTTAAAATCTTGAACAGGGATGCTCCCGGCGCGCCTGAAATAGAGATTTTTGCTCTCTATCACACATTAGAGTATGCAGTGGCAGAGAGTAGTGTCATAGACCCGGCAGTTGACGAGAAAGTGATGGCGGTAGGCGCAATTGACCATGATTCCTGGTCTAGTGGTCCTCAGGAGCCGTTTAGTTCCCGGGGACCTGGTAACAATGGAGTGACAAAACCAGATATAATGGGTCCGGATGGCGTGTCAACCTCCGGTTACGGGACCCAGGCTTTTTTTGGAACCTCTGCGTCCTCAGCTCACATAGCGGGTGCGGCGGCCCTCCTCTTATCTCAGGAGACAATGACACCCACTAGTCTTCAGAATGCTTTAGAATCTGATGCTATAGACATGGGAACAACAGGGAAAGATAACATTTATGGCTCAGGAAGGCTCGATTTAAGCTTGGTTAAGCAGCTCTCCGGGTTAGAGATAAGTGGACCTGGTGAAGTCAGTGGGGAAGACGGTAATACTGTTGAATACACAGCGACTGCCCACTACTCTGATGGATCAACTGAGACAGTAACCAACGATGCTAATTGGAGCGAGACGTTTGACCATGCTTCTATCTCTAGTGGAGCATTGGTGGTAACCAGCGACGTTTCGTCCGAAGAGTTAGGTGAAGTACAAGCAAGTTACACTGAGGATGGGGTTACCGAGTCGGACACTTTCTCAGTGACTTTAACGGAAGTAAACAATGGAACCCCTTCCTGTTTTCCCGTAAATTCCGGTTGGAACTTGATCTCTCTGCCGTCCCAGCCCGAAGATAAAGACCCAGCTTCTGTATTTGACGAAGTATTTGAGCGTTACGGTGAGCTTTACCTCTGGGAATACAGCGGTGGCAACAGCTGGAATACGGTGAAAAACGGAAACCTTACTTCAGTTGACTTCCTTGGTGGTTACTATTTATGGTTGCCCGCAACTACCCCAATAGATGAAATATGCTCTAGTGGAGAAAAGTTAAGTAGCACGCAGAGTATCGATTTTAGTGACGCCGGGTGGCAGCTTTTCGGTGTACCCTTTGAAGTCCGATGGGGAGACGATGGAACGATTAGTTTGACCGATGGGACGGATACCTTCAACCTTGTTGATGCAGTAAATGAAGGCTGGATCCATTACAAAATTTGGGAATTGAATAGAGATGGCGAAACCTTTGGCACTACCTCTGTTAGTGAAGGAAAGTCGCTGGAGGCCGACAAGGGCTACTGGGTCTA
>JAGXLB010000057.1 GCA_018334915.1 Candidatus Bipolaricaulota bacterium | reverse complement strand
AGAGAGAACATGTCGAAAATATCGTCGAACGAGCTATCGCTGAACGCACTCCGCGCCCGTTCGTAGTCCTGATTGTTGAAGTCAAATCCCTGAGAAGGGCCGGTATGACCGAACTTGTCGTACTGGGCCCGTTTGTCGGGGTCCGAGAGTACCTCGTAGGCCTCCGTAACCTCTTTGAATTTCTCTTCCGCTTCTTCCTTATCAAGGTCCGGATTCATGTCCGGATGGTACTTCTTCGCCCTTTTTCTGTAGGCTTTCTTTATCTCGTCCTCGGAGGCGTCTTCGTCTACGCCAAGTATATCGTAATAGTCTTCTGGCATAACTACCGGCCCTCTATAGCTTTTTGGTTGATGTTAACGGTGGAAATCTTACTCTTCATCTTCTGGCTCTTCGTATTCAGCGTCTACGTACTCGTCATCCTCATCCGTTGGACCGTCACCCTGGGTTGGACCGCCTCCGGGCCCACCGGGACCACCAGGACCGCCTGCTCCGGGACCTGCTGCTCCTCCGGGTCCGCCCTGGCCACCTTCGTAAGCTGTCTTACCTATCTCCTTAGCGGCTTCATTTAACTCCTCTATGCCTTCTTCAATTTCTTCTTTCGAGGCGTCCTCTTCAACCAGTTCCTCGAGGTTATCGATCTTTTCCTCGACTTTGGATTTTGTTTCTTCGTCTACCTGATCGCCCAGTTCTTCCAGGCTCTCCCTCGTCGAATAGATGAGCTGGTCGGCTTTGTTCTTCGTCTCTATTTGCTCTGCCTTTCGTTTGTCCTCTTCCTCGTGTTTTTCGGCTTCTTCCTTCATCTGCTCTATTTCTTCTTCCGAAAGTCTGGAAGGTTCCTCTATCGTCACCGATTCCGACTTGCCAGTTCCTTTGTCCTCAGCTGATACGTGCAGTATACCGTCAGCATCTATGCTGAACGTCACGTCAATCTGAGGTGTTCCTCGGGGAGCCGGTGGGATTCCAGTAAGCTGGAATCGACCGATGCTCTTGTTGTCATCGGCCATCTTTCGTTCTCCCTGGACTACGTGAATATCTACGGTCGTCTGGTTGTCCTCGGCCGTCGAGAAAGTCTTTGTTTTCTCCGTCGGTATAGTAGTATTCTTCTCAATCAGCGGTGTAGTGACTCCGCCCAGGGTTTCTATACCCAGCGTAAGCGGAGTGACGTCCAGAAGTACGAGGTCGTCTACCTCTCCTGCAAGAACTCCTCCCTGAATGGCGGCACCTCTTGCCACCACTTCGTCGGGATTAATTTCCTTGTTAATTTTGCCCGGGATATGTTCTTCTATTAGTTCCTGGACCTTGGGGATTCTCGTCGAACCTCCTACCAGTACGACCTGATCTATATCGTTCTTATCCATGCTCGCTTCGGAGAGCGTGGATTCAAGTATATCCATGGTCCGGGAAAGCAGCTCGTCTATCATGCTCTCGAATTTGGCCCTGGTCAATTTCTCGTCAAGGTGCTTTGGACCACTCTGATCGGCAGTAATGTAGGGCAGGTTAATTGTAGTCTCCTTCCTGGTGGAGAGTTCCTTTTTGGCTTCTTCCGCTGCCGTTTTGAGTCGCTGCAGTGCGCTTGGATCGTCGGAGAGGTCTATACCCTCTTTACTCTTAAATTGATCCACGAGCCAGTCAATTATCTGTTGGTCAAAGTCATCTCCACCGAGCTTTGTGTCGCCGTCCGTTGCTACGACCTCGAATACTCCATCCCCCAGTTCAAGTATAGATACGTCGAAAGTTCCACCGCCAAGGTCATAAACCAGTATCGTCTGATCAGACTCGTCCTTAAGTCCGTAAGCCAGTGACGCGGCAGTCGGTTCGTTAATAATCCGCTCTACTTCCAGATCCGCTAACTTGCCCGCGTCCTTTGTCGCCTGGCGCTGGCTGTCGTTGAAATAAGCAGGTACCGTGATGACCGCCTTCGTGACATCGCGACCGATCCTTTCCTCGGCGTCTTCCTTGATCTTTCTGAGGATCATAGAAGAGATCTGTTCGGGGGAATAAGTCTTCTCCTTGCTGTCCATGGAAATATTGACTTCGTAATCCTCGCCCATCCGCCGTTTTATAGACTTCACCGTCCGGTTCGGATTCGTGATTGCCTGCCGTTTGGCCGTTTCTCCGACCAGTCTTTCTCCTTCGTCCGTAAAGCCTACTACGGAAGGGGTCGTTCGGTTCCCATCGGCGTTAGTAAGTACCTCCGGGTCCCCTCCTTCCAGCACGGCCACGCATGAATTGGTAGTTCCTAGATCTATCCCGATAATTTTTTCTTTAGCCATTATTTCTACCTCCCATATTTTCTGAGTTAATTATCTCCATTTCCCTCTGAATCCGAGGGTTTGATATTTACCTTTACTTTACTGGGCTTGAGCACCTTGTCTTTGTAAGTGTAGCCACGTTCGAACTCTTCCGTTATCTCGTTGTGCTCGTGGTCATCCGACTCAACCTTCATCAAAGCCTCATGTTTGTTTGGATCGAACTTTTCACCTTCTGCCTTTATCGGTTCTATTTCTCTTCTTTCGAGAAACTCGGCGAACTGAGCATATATCTTTTCCACCCCTTCGACAAAAGAGTCTTTGTCACCGTTCTTCTCGAAGCTTTTGAATGCTCTATCCAGGTTGTCGTAAAGGGGTACGAGGTCCTTGATGAGTTCTCCTTTTTCCTTGTTGACCTGTTCGTCCTTTTTGGTCGATTGCCTTTTTTTGTAGTTGTCGAAATCCGCTTTTAGATGTCTGACCCTATCCTTCAATTCCTGAATTGTTTTCTCTTTTTGCTCCAGCTCTCCTTCCAGTTCTTCTATTCTAGCCACTTCTTTCCCCGTTTCTTCTTCCTGGTTCCTTTCTTCCTGGTCTTCCTCAGCTTCTTCTAAATCAAGGTACTCTTCGTCAGTTTTCTCTGATTTTTCCTCGGTATCTTTTGCCACTGAATATCACCTCTTTCCAATTAGTTAGTTCTTTTTTCCTGCTGTTAGCAAAGTGTCGAGCCTGCTGCCTATGTACTGAACTGTCGAAAAAGACTTACTGTAGTCCATGTTTATAGGTCCCACGATCCCAAGTGAGCTCGAGCAGTTAATCAATCTCTTTATTATCAGACTGTAAGGTAATTGTTCTGACTCACCTGAATCATCATTAAGCCCGACTATAGCTGTTATTTGATTATCTTTGTCTTTACAGGATTCCGTTATTTTGGTCAAACTTTCCTCGCTTAAAAACCCAAGGACCTTTCTGAGCTTTTCCGGGTCCTGTTCATCCTTGGGCCCGTTTCCCAATATGTTGAGTGAGCCTTCGAGGTAAAGTCTCCTCTCGCTGCGTTCACGCAGGAAGCTCCTAATCAACAGAAACGAATCACGGGTCAATTTGTCGTACCACCCTTCTTCATTAAGGTTTATATCTTTTAGTTCCTTCAGGTGCTTCAACTTTGTGCCTTCTAACCGGTCGGCGAGCAGCGGGTTTATCCTATCCAGCTCTCCCTGAGTAATTTTTCTGTCCGACTCTATGACCTGGTTTTCTACCAGGCCTATATCCGTAACCAGTATTGCCATCAGGTGAGTTTCGTCGAGCTGAGTTAACGTGAAGTATTTTACTTCTCGCTCTTCCAGATCAGGGCCCAGAACGAATCCGGTATAACCGGTGATATTTGCCAGCAGAGTCGCCGTATTTCGGAGTAACCGTTCAGTATTTTGCTGCTCGAACTCGTAAGCTTCTACTACTGCCTTTTGTTCTTCCCCAGAAAGTTCCGAAAGCTCTATAAGCCAGCTTACGAAGTACCGATAACCCTCGACTGTAGGTACTCTTCCCCCAGAGGTGTAAGGCTTTTTGAGGTAGCCTTCTTCCTCCAGTTCGTGCATGTCGTTCCTTACCGTGGCCGAGGAGTAGTCAAGGTCGTATTCTTCCAGGATCATCTTGGAGGAAATTGGATCCCCGCTTTCTATATATCCGTCGACGATCTCTTTTAAGATAAGTTCCTTACGGTTTTTCATAAATTAGCACTCACACCACCAGACTGCTAAATCTTAACTAGACGTCGCTTCTTTTTCAACCAGGACGTCGAATCAGCGTGGTTTGGTTGGAAAATCGTGCTACTAATAGTAATGGAAGAATTTGCAAAACGATTGTTATGTTAATAAGATAAACTGAACAGAATTATAAAATTTATAGGAGGGGGTGAAAAGCTGGTAGTAAGTTAGGTGTAAATTTAGATTTTGGAAATTTGTATGAAGTTACTTTAATTTAATATAACTTTCAGGAGGTATTTATATGAAGAAAGTATCCGTTTTAGCGCTGGTTGTGGTTTTTGCACTTGGGTTCGGTTTGATGGCTGGAGCCCAGGAAGTGGATAAAGGCGGTACGCTGACAATCGCCTCGGGTCAGAATTTTAAAGACTTGAATCCGATGGTTCTAAATGCGGTTTATGACGATTACGTGGCCAATCAAATCTTTGACGAGCTGGTAACTTTGGATCCTGAGACTTTGGAACCAAAACCGTATGTGGCGAAGGATTGGGAATATAATGAAGACAAGACAGAAATTACTTTTTATATAAAGGAAGGAATTGAATTTCATAACGGCGAGAAGCTGACTGCTGAGGACGTTGCTTTTACTTTTAACTGGATTATCAATAACGATACCCCAAACAAATCTGAGTTTAGCTGGCTCAGAAAGGTTGAGGTCCTTGACGAGTATACGTGCAAGTTTTTTGTGGATGGAGACCCAAAGACCGAAGAGCTTGAGCCTTATGCTCCTGGTCTAGTAGCGGAGACCTTTGGGATCATTCCGAAAGACACTTTTCAGGAAATGGGAAGAGAGGAGTTTAACCAGAATCCTGTTGGTAGCGGTCCTTTCGAGTTTGTAGAATGGAAGAAAGGCGACCACATTACCCTGGAAAAGAACGAGGATTACTGGCTCAAAGACGTCAACCTCGACAAGATTATATTCCGACCCATACCGAAAGTTTCTACGATGATGCTGGAACTTCAGAAAGGTGGAGTCGATATTACGGACACTATGGAACCAGTTCAGGTACCTAAGTTCCGAGACATGGATGATGTTAACGTAATGCAGACCCCCGGTCTGAACTACTTCTACTTAGCGTTTAACATGAGCCGGGCGCCCTACAAAAACAGACAGTTCCGAAAAGCCGTTTACATGAGCTTTAGTATGACAGACGCAATAGATTCCATATTCAATTCCACTGCAAAAACAGCAGAAAGGGCCTACGGAGCTATTCCTCCGGCTCTCTGGGGAAGCGACAGGGATTACCTAAAAAACGAGGTTGCTCTTGAGGAAAACGACGAGAAAGCCGCCGAGCTTTTTGAATCGCTTGATGAGCAAGGCGTACTTGATAAGGATAAGACCATTACTGTTTACTCCCCTCCCGACGATAACCGGAAGAGGTTGGCGACAATAATTGTGACGAACCTCAGAGATCATGGCCTTAAAGCCGAAACTCAGCCTCTAGAGTGGGGTGCTTATCTAGATCTGCTCTATCGTGGGAACGAAGATCCTCTTGGCTCAGAGGTAGATCTCTTTATCCTTGGTTGGTCCGGTTCTCCCGACCCGAATTCCTTTACCTATTATCTATTTGAGACCAAAGACAATGCTACTCTGGGAGCCGCGAACAATATGTCATTCTTCTATGATCCATTAGTACAGGATAGGGCTATAGAGGCTCAAATAACTATGGATCAGAAAAAGAGGCAAGAACTCTATGTGGAACTTCAACGTCGGGTAATGTCCGAGTACGTCCATATACCGGCCTATCATCAGATAGAGACTAGAGGCGTGAATAGCAGGGTGCACGACTACGAACCGGATCCGTTAAGCACCATGCCTCTGGTTAATCCGTTCAGGAACGTATGGATAGAACAATAAAGATTCAGTATTAATTGGATTTTATAAGTTCAAGATTAAGGATCAGCAAACCAAGGGGGCTGGTTAACGGCCTCCTTGGTTATATTTTGGTAGCTGGTGTTAAATTACCGAGTAATTAAGATAAGCCTAGAGAGGAAATTATGACTTCTTATATTATTAGAAGGTTAGGCCAGATAGTTCTGGTCCTTTTTATTGTGAGCGTGCTTATATTTAGTTTGCTCCAGCTCGCCCCTGGTGACCCCGCTACCGTTCTAGCCGGTCCGGGTACCAGCGTGGAAGAACTCGAAGCTATTCGCCAGGACCTGGGTCTTAATAAACCAATACACATGCAGTACCTTACGTTTGTAAAGAAATTGTTCAACGGTACGCTAAAATCTTATGCCTATAAACAGCCTGTTATGTCGATAATTGCTGAGAGGTTCCCCGCGACTCTGGAACTGGGGTTATTCGCCATCATACTCGCGACGATTGTCTCAATTCCTGCCGGAATAATTTCGGCGATCTGGCAGGACACGACTGCAGATTATACGGTTACTACGGTTGCCCTGCTTGGGATTTCCACTCCCGTATTCTGGACGGCACTGATGTTGATGTTATTGTTGAGTATTCAGTTTGACGCTCTGCCCGTTTCGGGGCGAGGAGCTACTCTATGGGGATTTTCGATATTTACCCTGGACGGCTTGAGGCATATAGTGATCCCTATGATCGCACTCTCGTCAGTTCAAATGGCAATGAATACCAGACTCACACGATCCAGCATGCTAGAAGTCCTGAGGGAGGATTATATAACTACGGCCCGATCAAAGGGATTGAAGGAGAACGTCGTTATTCTGGGCCACGCATTCCGGAATGCCGTATTGCCCGTGATGACGAACGTCGGTATGATGGTTGGAACCATGGTTGCCGGTGCGGTGTTGACGGAGACGACCACAGCCTGGCCTGGGTTGGGTCGGTTGATGATAAGCTCGATTAACAGGAGGGACTTTGCAGTCATATTTGCTCTGACGCTGTTGATTTCTTTTGGTTACGTGGTATCTTATCTGATAGTTGATATTTTATACGCTTACGCCGATCCAAGGATAACTTATGACTGAAAAAACTAAACTACAACGACAGAGAAAGAAACTGCCTAGGTTGACCTTTATCCTGTCATTAATATTTCCAGGATTTGGTCATTTTAATGAGGGGAAAGTTAAGGCAGGAATTTTGCTGTCTTCTTTTACCCTGGTCCAGATCGTTGTTCTGGTTGTGGGCCTGATAAATAATAGAATGGCCTGGTTCGGAGGAGTTCTGGACCAGGTTGTTGCCACCTGGGCTTCAGTCCTATTCATTCTGGGTTTCTGGGCGTTAAGTTATTTTGGAATTAAAAGGTCATTACTAAAGCAAGAATCTGGAGGGTACTGGACCAGAGCGGCTCGGGAATTTATGCGCCACAAGAAAGGGCTGGTGGGGGCGTTTATAGTTGTGTTAGTGGTCTGGGGTGCTTTATTCGCACCGCTGGTTGCTCCATATAAGCCACTAAAGATGGATCTAATGCATACGGTTACCGGCCCGGGTGGAGGAGGTCATCCTCTGGGGACGGACAACTTCGGCCGAGATATTTTAAGCAGGATTATTTACGGCTCCAGGGTTGCTCTGGGAGTAGGGGGCGGCGCTACTCTTCTTAACATGGTATTTGGGGGACTCCTGGGACTTCTGGGAGGGTACTACAAGGGCATAATTGATTCCGCTCTTATGCGTTTTTTGGAAGTTTTAAATTCCATCCCTTATATAATTTTTGCTCTTCTGGTGCTTAGCGTTTTTGGGGCAGGTGTTATGCAGATAATAATTGTACTGGGTATATATGGGTTACAGGCTGCAAGGATTATCCGGAGCGAAGTATTATCCGTGAGGGAAGAAGATTATGTAATGGCTTGTGAGGCGACAGGAGCAGGGGACTTCAGAAAAATATTTAATCATATCTTTCCGAATTCCATGGCATCCCTTTTGGTAGTAACCACTATGAGAATTGGAATAAACATCATCGTAGTTGCGGGGTTGAGTTTTCTAGGATTTGGGGTGAAACCCCCAACTCCCAGCTGGGGTGCAATGTTGCAGTCCGCACAGTCTTATATGACGGTAGCATGGTGGATGGCAGTGTTCCCCGGCCTGGCGATTGTCCTAACGGTGTTCGGGTTTAACTTACTTGGCGATAGTTTGAGGGATGTGCTAGACCCGAAGATGTCCGCGAGTGGGCGATGATCCTTTGACGGAGTTTTTGGGATATCTTCCTCTTGCGCAGTTTTTTCAACTCTGCTATACTCCTTTGAACGTTGACTGCTATAAGATTTTAGTGAGAAATAATAAAGGAATGTTGAGGTGGTAGTTTCATGGCAAATTCTAAATCCTTGAGTTTAATCGGACACTCCGGTACGGGAAAGTCAAAACTGGCGGAAAAGTTTTTAGAGATTAGTGGAATTGACGGAGATATTACTTTTGACCCGTCGCAGGAGGAGAAGGATCATGGTCACTCGATAGATCTCGGAGTAGGGTCGTTTAAGTATAAAGGTCAAAGCTGGAACTTGCTCGATACGCCGGGAGCAGAGGAGTTCGTAGAAGAGGTTTATAAGGGGGTTTTCACTTCCGAAGCTTCCCTGATGTTGCTGGATTCCGAAAAAGGAGTCCAGGCACACACCGAGAAGGTCTGGAACGTATCTCAGAGCTACCAAAAACCCACCGGGATACTAGTTAACAAGATGGATCAGGCGGAAGCCGATTTCGAGGGTGTAATGGCGGACTTGAGGGAGCAATTTGGTAAGAACTTCGTCGTCCTTCAGATTCCGATCCACGAAGAAGGTGAGTTCGTCGGGTTTGTGGACGTATTAGAAGAGAAAGCAGTTTACTTCGACGGGGAAGCAGGAGAAATACCCGATCAGCTGGAGGGGGAACTGGACGAGGAAAGAGAGAACCTGCTGGAGTCCCTTGCGGAAGTCGATGACGAACTTATGATGAAGTACCTTGAGGAAGAAGAAATTACCGAAGAAGATACGGACAGGGCTCTGGACTCCGGGTTCGAGGACGATGCGTTCTCTCCGGTATTCGTTTCTTCCGTGGAGAACGGTAAGGGCGTAGACATCCTTCTCGACAGCCTGACGGAAATCGTCCCTGAATTTAGACCTGATTCGGGTGGTAGATCGGACCTGCTCGTATTCAACAAGCTTTCCGACCCTTACCTTGGCAAGCTGGCCTTCGTAAAAGTTTACGGGGAAGATCTACAGGAGGGGGCGTCGCTTAGAAATCTTCGAACCGGCCAGGATGTAGATGTTACTGATATGTACAGGTATCTTGGCGGGGATCAGGATAGTGTCCACGAGGCCTTACAGGGTGACGTCGTCGCGCTGGGTAAGCTAGATGATATTGCCCTCGGGGATACGCTCACTGACACCGGCGAAGAAGACATTGAGTTCGTTGACTTTCCCGGTCCCGTTTACGATAGAGCGGTAAAGCCGAAGAGCCGGGAAGACGAAAGTAAGATGAGCACTGCTCTGAAGGAACTGGTAGCCAACAAGGCAACGATTACCTATCACAGGGATGACGTTACTGAAGAAATGATCCTTTCCGGAATGGGTGCCAACCACCTCCAAATTTTCAAGGAAAGGCTCAAGAACGGATTCAACGTCGAGATAGATATGACCGAACCCAGGGTCCCCTACAAGCAGAGTATCGCCAGGGAAGCCGATACAAAATACCGCCACAAAAAGCAATCCGGAGGTCGGGGACAGTACGGGGAGGTTTATTTGAGGTTGTCTCCGTTACCCAGGGGGGAAGGTTTCGAATTCGTTAACGAGATAAAAGGCGGCAATATCCCGACTCAGTTTATTCCAGGGGTGGAGAAAGGAATAAAAGATGCTCTGGACGAAGAATATCCTATCACGGACGTAAAAGCGACTGTCTACGACGGAGACCATCACCCGGTTGATTCCTCGGAGATGGCCTTCAAAATAGCCGGACGCGAGGCTTGTAACAAGGCCGTAGAACAGGCGGGAGCCATCCTTCTGGAACCGATAATGAAGGTAAAAGTCACCACTCCAGGTGACTTTACAGGGGATATAATTAGTGACCTCAACGGAAGGCGAGGCAGGATACTGGGCTCGGATACATCGGAAGGTAATACGGTGATAAATGCCGAAGTGCCTCAGGCGGAAGTCATGAACTACGCTACCAGGTTAAAGTCGTTGACTCAGGCGAAAGCTTCTTTCCAGATGGAATTCGTCAGGTACAAGAAAGTTCCGAGCAATATTGCCTCGAATATCCTCGATCGGTGAATATCGATGCTAGTTAGAGAATTTCTCAAAAAAGACCCTGCTTCGGCACGGGAAGGTAAGTCAGTTGCAGAAACGCGGGAACTGATGGAGGAAAACAACTTTCGTATCATTTTCGTAGTGGATAACGAAGAAAAACTGGTAGGTTTTCTGACCTACGATTCTATCAAGGATCAGCCCGGAGAAAAGACAATAGACAGCTACCTTTCTCGTTCCACCCTCCACGCCGAGGAAACGGATACGATTGATAAGGCAGTAAGTATTATCAAGGAATATAGCCTTATGGTACTGCCGGTGGTCGATTCCGAGAGAAGACTTGTCGGTGTTCTAACACCCGGCAGGCTATTTGAGGAGTTTTCGGACTTGCTTAACTTCGGTCAGGGAGGATTCTGGATAACTCTTCCCTGTCGCGAACCGGGTGACTTAGAAAAGATCATCTCAGTGTTAAACAATCAGGACGTCGAGCTACTCAGTTTGCTCAGTGCCGGGAAAGCAGAAGACCGGAAGGTAATCGTGAAGGTAGCCGAGGTTGAGGATGGCGAGTCACTCAAGCAATCTCTGGCAGAGGTGGTTTGACGTGAAGGAATTAAAGATAAATACGTCTTCTCGCGAAGAGCTAAAGGACATAACATCTAAGGTAAAAAGAAGTGTGAGCGATATTGGTCTTGAGGACGGAATCTGTGTCCTTTATGTACCCCACACAACCGCGGGAATAACTATAAACGAATCAGCCGACCCCGATGTGGCAACCGACATAGTCAGTCAGCTGGAAGAAATTGCTCCTCGGGACAAAGGATACAGGCACAGGGAAGGAAATGCGGACGCCCACATAAAGTCGAGCTTGATTGGAAATACCACCCGTATTTTCATAGAGAATGGAAGTCTCCAACTTGGTACGTGGCAGGGAATATTTTTTGCGGAATTCGACGGACCAAGGTCAAGGACAGTCTGGATCAAAACCAGCTAACCCTATGGCCGTTGACATATAGAAGCCATTTCAGTAAAATTCTTCTGCTCTTAGCCGGTGTAGCTCAATTGGCAGAGCAGTCGACTTGTAATCGACAGGTTGCCAGTTCAAGTCTGGCCGCCGGCTCCAAGGGTGAAGTAGAGACATTCCGACCAAAATATAGTTGGGAGCTTGAGTCATGGAGGGGTACCGAAGTGGCCAAACGGAGCGGACTGTAAATCCGTTGGCAGGTGCCTTCGGGGGTTCAAATCCCTCCCCCTCCACCAGTTCTTGCATCTTGCTTTAGCCGTCTCCTTCGGTTGAGACGGTGGAAGTTTTGCAATACCATTTTATAATCTAGAGGTGCCCGTGTAGTTCAGGCGGTAGAACATCCCGTTGGTAATGGGAAGGTCGCCGGTTCGAATCCGGCCGCGGGCTCCAGGATGGATATTTGTGCATCTGGTTAAACGGCCGGCAATAAAGTTTAGATAATATTCCAAATTTTAGGAGGTACACGATGGCAAAAGAACATTTTGAGCGGGATAAACCGCACCTGAATATTGGGACGATTGGACATATTGACCATGGTAAGACGACTCTTACTTCTGCTATGACCAAAGTGCTTGCTAATCAGGGTCTGGCAGAGACGCAGGAGTTTAACGACATAGATAACGCACCTGAGGAGCAGGAAAGAGGTATCACAATTGCCGTCAGACACGTGGAATACGAGACGGAAAACAGACACTACGCACACATAGATGCTCCCGGTCACGCGGATTACGTAAAAAACATGATTACCGGTGCGGCCCAGATGGATGGGGCTATTTTGGTAGTTTCGGCTACGGATGGACCCATGCCACAAACTCGTGAACACGTCCTGCTGGCTCGCCAGGTTGGCGTACCTGCTATATTGGTTTTTCTCAATAAGACGGATATGGTTGACGATCCCGAGTTAATTGATTTGGTGGAAATGGAAGTAAGAGAGCTACTAAATGAATACGAATTTCCGGGAGACGAAGTTCCGATTGTCAGAGGATCCGCTCTGGAATCAATGGAGAGCGACGGAGACCCGGATTCTGAGGTAAATCAGCCTATAATGGAACTTGTCAATCAGCTGGACGAATACGTACCGCTTCCGGATCGAGACGAAGATAAACCATTCCTTATGCCCGTTGAGGACGTTTTTTCCATCAAGGGAAGAGGTACAGTCGCTACCGGACGTGTTGAGCGTGGTAGGATTACACCTCAGTCCGAAATAGAGATAGTAGGACTTCACGGCGATATAGTTCAGACCGTGGCTACGAGTCTCGAGATGTTCAACAAGACTATGGACGAAGCTATAGCCGGTGATAACGTCGGTGTGCTGCTTCGGGGAATAGACAAGGAAGAAATCGAACGAGGGCAGGTTCTGGCCGAGCCTGGCAGTATTACGCCTCACACCAAATTCAAAGCGGAAGTCTACGTTTTGAGCAAGGACGAAGGGGGAAGACACACGCCTTTCTTCGACGGGTATAAACCCCAGTTTTACTTTAGGACGACCGATGTTACAGGAACGATCGAGTTACCAGATGAAGTAGAAATGGTTATGCCCGGTGATAATGTGACACTCGAAGGAAACCTTATCGACCATATTGCCATGGAAGAAGGGCTCAGGTTCGCCATTCGTGAAGGTGGAAAGACCGTAGGTGCGGGAGTAGTTACTGAAATCCTTGAATAATCAAGTTTTAGATAAGAGGAACGGTTCTGATGCATAAAGAACAGGTTATATTAGTTTGTAGTGAATGTGGAAGGCATAATTACCACACAGTCAAGAATCCTCGCAACGATAGCGACAAGATTGAATTGAAAAAGCACTGTAAATGGTGTGATGCTCATACCGTTCACAAGGAGAAATAGGTAGAACTATAAAGTTACAGGCCCGTAGCTCAATTGGCAGAGCGCCGGACTCCAAATCCGAAGGTTGGGGGTTCAAGTCCTCCCGGGCCTGCCAGTAGTATTCAGAGGTGTTTAAAATAAGTTGAAGTGGTTAGATGCGGTAGTTGGTTTTTTACGGAACGTTAGAGCGGAAATTAAAAAGGTAAGCTGGCCTTCCCAATCCGAAGTAATAACGATGACTATTCTTATTCTCGGAATGGTCATCTTGTTATCAGGATATATTGGTGGTGTCGACGCGGTATACAGGCGCATCATCCAGCAGATCTTATCCTTGTAACAGCTGCTTGAACTTCCTAGGTCGGTTTAGCGACACAAATACTCTATTTAAACGGGGAACAAGTGGTCAATTATGAAAAAGTGGTACGCCATCCAAACTTACGCGGGCTCGGAACTCAAGGTAAAGGAAGAAATAGAGAGGCGAATAGAGAGCCGTAATTTGGAGGATAGTGTAGAAAGCTTTAAACAGAATGGAAAACGCCAGTATTGCGTTGTTCCTATCGAAGAGGTAATTACCTCCAAAAGCAGGCGGGGAAAGTCCAACGAATATAGAATTCCCTATAGTTACGATCTCATGGTTGAACCCAACCAGAGACTGACGAGAGGAAAACCGATAGCCCGTAAACAGCCTAAACACCTGGACTGGGATTGCATGGTTTCTGAGGTCGAAACCCTGCAAAGAGTTATAGTTGAGATGACGAACAGGACCGAGGAAACATACCTTATTCCTACGGAAAAGAGGATTAGGAGGGACATTCGTAAAGGGGAGAAAATTAGAAAGGGCGTACCCCTAACCTCCGACAAGGAGGAAAAATTCGTCGTAAACGTAAAGGGAAAGATAGCCCTCAGGGATCGAGTCAAGCGGATTGAATTTATTCTGAATGACGGATCGGAAGAGGAAAGGATAATCCCCGAACGGTACCTGATAAAAGTGAAAGAAGGAGACGAGTTAG
>JAGXLB010000056.1 GCA_018334915.1 Candidatus Bipolaricaulota bacterium | reverse complement strand
ACAGGGAAGCAGACAAAGAGGGTTACGATCTAGTCTTTCGGCAGGAAAATGTGGTTCTCTACAGGAATAACGAGAAAGTAGACGACCTCACCGAAGCCACTAAAGAGGCCCTGAGGTCGGAGATAGGTGGCTAACCCAACCTACCCTGGATATAATGGATATTGAAGAAATAAAGCAGGCTATAGAGCTTCGTTATCCTTATCTTTTGGTCGATAGGGTAGTTGAGAGAAATGGGAAAAAGCTGGTGGCCCTGAAGAACGTGACGATCAATGAACCGTTCTTTCAGGGTCACTTCCCTGAGCCCGGTCCCTCTGTAATGCCGGGGACGATGATTATTGAGGCCATGGCACAGGTCTCGGGTCTCCTCGCCAGGGAAGTTTTAGGCGAGGAAGGGGTAGGTTTCCTGGTCGGAGTTGACGGAGCAAAATTCAGACAGAAGGTCACTCCTGGAGATCAGCTTGTCCTAGAAGCTAACATTGATAGATCCAGAAGTAGCCTCTGTAAAGTTGATGTAGAGGGCTACGTAAATGAAGAATTGGTCTCGGAGGCGGAAATTACGCTGGCCTTCTAGACCTCGTTTTCGTATTCTTCCATAAGATCGGCAAGGCTTTCACCCTCCCTCTTTCTCGTGATCTCCACGAGCCCAAGAGGAGTCATGTCTATAAAATCAGCCGGCACCCTGTCTTCCCGCAGGCTATCTTTCAACTCGTTTATGACTTTTTGTTGATCCTCTTTGTCGTACATATCGACGAAGTCTACTATAATTATTCCACTAATCTTTCGCAACCTTAATTGAATAGGGATTTCCCTTGCTGCCGCCAGGTTGGTATTTAAAATCGCCTGCGCCTGGTTTTTGTGGTTTACGTTACCTCCCGTATTCACGTCTATGGCGGTGAGAGCCTCCGTTTCATCTATTGCCAGATATCCTCCGGATTCGAGACTGACTTCCCGTTTTAGACAACCTTTTAATTGCTCCTCAATACCGTATTTCGAGAACAACGAACTGTTTTCATTTTCATATAGATTGATCGAGTCCTTGAATTCGTCCATTCTGAGATAGTGGATGTAATCCAGAATATCTTCATAAACATCATTTGAATCGGTCAAAACCTTGTCTACATCTTCGAGCAAGCGATCTCTAATTATCTTCCTGACTATCCCCGCATGTGAGTGAAGCATGTGGGGTGGTTTGACTTTTGTTGCCTCTTCTTCGATACCTTTCCAGGTTCCAAGCAGGAAATTGAAATCCCGTTTTAGATCTTCCTTGGAGGCGTTTTTCGAAGCCGTGCGAGCGATAAGACCTTCGTTTTCTTCCTTGAGGTTGCGGGCTATGTCCTTTAGCCTCTGGGTCTCGTTGTCGTCGGTAATCCTTCTGGATATGCCCA
Source organism: Candidatus Bipolaricaulota bacterium (assembly GCA_018334915.1). GTDB lineage: Bacteria > Bipolaricaulota > Bipolaricaulia > M55B111 > M55B111 > JAGXLP01. The sequence goes on along the minus strand of JAGXLB010000056.1, from coordinate 12,697 downwards.
GCCTGCTGTCCTTGGGAAGAAATACCCAGTATCTGCCGGGCAGACTTATCTTCGTCGTTCCCTGAGGGTTTTTTGTTCCGATTCCACCTCGCTTTACCTGGACAATTAGGGGTTCCCCTTCGTTTATAATCTTATTGATTCGGGGAGGGTACTCATTGGGATCGAAACCCCTGCTTCTGAGGATGGCCTGATTTATCTCGCTTCGGGAGAGAAAAAGGCTCTGTTCTTCTCCTACGTCCACGAAAGCGGAGCCCAGACCTGATAGTACGTCTTCCACTTTTCCTTTATAAATGTTACTTACAAGTTTGTCCTGCTGGAAATCCTCGTAAAAAATTTCTACAAGTTTGCCGTTTTCAGTTATCGCGACTCGTTTTTCGCCATTATTATTGCTATTGGAGGAAATTAGAATTTTTTTCATTGTAATTTTATCACCTTTTTGTCTTCTTCCAGTTTGGGTAATAGTTCTTTTATGGGGGTCTGTAATTTGGGATGAACTAAGTCCGGCTCTAGTTCAAGCAAAGGAAGTAAGACGAACCTTCGTTCTTCCATCTGGGGATGAGGCAAAGTTAACTCTTGGTCCTCCAGAACGTAACCATTTACAAGCAAAAGATCCAGGTCGACTAATCTGGGACCCCACTTAAGTGAGTCCGCACGGCCTATTCTTTTTTCGATCTCTTTACATGCTGCAAGAATATCTTCTGGAGGGGAGGAGGTTTCAACCTTGACGGCAGTATTGATGAACCATGGTTGAGTGGGCCCTACTGGCTCGGTTTCATAATTCGAAGCGCGAGCGGTCAGTTCTAGGCCTTCCCTTTCATCCAGTAAGCGAAGAGAATTATCTATGTTCCTTTCCCTGTTACCTAAATTGGACCCAAGCCCTATGAAAGCTTTTACCATTAGCTATCAACCATAAATAAAATCCTATTACAACCAATAATCAAAACCAGAAAACTAAACCTCTTATTTTAACCCATTAATCACTATTTCCTATATTACGTTACGGAATAATTTAACTATTATCAACTTCATCAGGATATAAACAGTTGAGCCTTTGCAACTGGGTCTTTTATTTGTAAAATTATCTGATTGATTTATTCGTTAGCTTAATATAAGGGTAGACTGGTTTAAGCCCCGAATTTAGCAGGTACCGTTCCACCCTGACCAGAACTCAGTTGAGATACGGCACTGAAGGGAAAGAGTAAAGGATAAAAATTATTACTGCACCATGGTGACCTGATCAGCTGAGCGCTGGATCTGGGTTTGGGCTATTATAGTCCAAAACATTTGTCAAACTGGAGAATTTACAGAGCTTCGCCCCTTTTTGGGCGTTTTTCTGAATTATTTGAACTAATAACTTAAAAGGAGGTTAGTGTGCCTTTTTTAACTGGACATGAGTTAGAAAAAGTTTACGGAGAAGCCAAGAAATCGGGTTACGGGTTTATTGCCTCAAATATTGCCGAACCCAATATTCTAATTGGTCTTCTCAGAGCGGCTCAGGAGAAAAATAGCGATCTTGTGCTACAGCTTAGTAACAGTGCATCGAAGTTTGCAGGAGACGGTGATCCAATCAAAGGTCTAAGGGTAATGTCGAATTACATCGACGAGCTAGCTGGTAAGTACGACTTTGGGGTCTTTCTCAATATGGATCATTTGAAAGAGCCTAATATGGAACTAATCAAAACTGCAGTGGATGAAAAGCTGGCTTCGTCAATTATGATCGATGCGTCAAAAGAAAAGTTCGAAGATAACGTTCGAATTACCAGGGAAGTCGTTGATTACGCAGAAGGAAGCGGGGTTCTAATTGAGGGGGAACTTGGAAAGATTAAGGGAGTAGAGGACGAGGAAACGGCATCGGCTGAGGCCTTTTACACGGATCCCGATGAAGCGGTAGAGTACGTTAAACGGACCGGAATAGATCTATTGGCGGTATCAGTTGGTACACAGCATGGGGTAAGTAAAGGAAAGGATATAGAACTCAAGGTGGACTTGGTTAAAGAGATTAGTGAAACTCTTGCTGCGGAAGGGTATGATATTCCACTTGTCCTGCACGGGTCTTCCGGTCTTGTTGAAGAGCAACTTGTTCAGGTACTCGATTACGGTGTTTGCAAACTCAATAAAGATACCAGATATCAGTACGAATACGCCCGAGCTGCTCTGGATTTTTACCTCGAGAACAAGGATTCAATATTACCTCCAGAAGGAGTTAAGGATGACAGGGAGGGTTTCTTTTCCGACACCGATTGGAGTCCGGTAAAGTCGGACTTTGACCCTCGGGTAGTATCCAGAGAAATCCGGGAAAGAATAAAGAAGACCGCTATGAATTTGTTTGAGCAAGCTGGCTCCGTAAACAAGAGCCTATACAGTTAAAATTGATCAACCAGGGTGAGAGATATGGATAAAATTGGCATGATAACCGGTGGAGGAGACTCTCCGGGAATCAACGCGGCGATAAGGGCGATAGTTCGCAAGGCAAAAGACGAAGATGTGGATGTTATCGGATTTAAAAACGGATGGGCGGGTTTGCTGGAAGACGATAAAAAGGTATTAACTAGAGGGGATGTCTCCGGAATATTGCCCGTTGGCGGAACCTTGCTTGGTAGTTCCAGGACGAACCCGTTTTCCATTCAGAATGGCCCGGAACAGGCCTTTGAGAATTACAAAAAGAACGATCTGGATGCGATAATTGGAATTGGTGGAGACGATACACTTAGTGTGGCTCACAAACTTCGAGATTACGACATCAACGCGGTAGGGATTCCCCAGACTATCGATAACGATCTTGCGGGGACAGAATATTCAATCGGATTTAGTTCCGCACTAACCCAGGTTATGAGGGCCGTCGATCAACTTCATACTACGGCTTATTCTCATCACCGGGTAATGGTTCTGGAAGTGATGGGGAGGGACTCAGGATGGATAGCTCTCTTTGGTGGACTGGCCGGTGGAGCTGATTCGATACTTGTGCCCGAGGAACCGTTTAAAGTAAAGGACGTCAAAGGGCGTATAAAGGAGCGCGAGTCCGCTGGCAAGCATTTTTCCATCGTCGTGGTTTCGGAAGGCGCAAGCCCGGAAGGACTGGACCAGCAAATTACCAGAGAGTCAGGGACTGATTCTTTCGGTCACGTGAAACTGGGAGGAATCGGTCACTATCTAAAGGACCAGCTGGATGCGATCCTGGACATGCCGATAAGAGTCACTACCCTTGCTTACCTCCAGCGCGGGGGAGAGCCAACGGCTTTTGACCGTTTGATGGCCACCAGATGTGGAATATACGCAGTTGAATTATGTCTGGAGGGGGAGTTCGATAAGATGACCGCGTATGACGGAAGCAAAGTAGAACCTGTTAGCCTGGAAAAAGTTATTGCCAACTCTCCAAAATCTATAGACGACGATTTATTAAGTATGAAGGACCTTTTTTACTAATCTTTCGACTTCATAAAGAGAGAAAATCTTCTCGCCCCCTGTACAGGAATGATTGTAGCTACTGAACTGTGCACGGGGGCGAAAGTTTTTCAAGATTTCTGGGATTGGAATTCAAAAAAAGGGAAAAGTTAATCAGGGCGAGAGCCGAATATTTGCCCTTTCTCAGGAGGGTACTGGCTAGCCAGGAACGATGGAGAGGTAATATCAGGTGAATTGATACATAGAATAGAGCTATCCCTGACTTCTTCTAAGAAAAGTAGGAATATCGAGGTCGTTTTCGTCCCTTAAGTTTCCATTTTCCTCGTCCGTAAGAGCTATTTCCCTAATATCCTCTTCTTCCTCGGGGGCCCTTCTTCCGTCGTAGCCGGTCGCAATTACCGTTAATTTCACGGAGTTGAGGTCATTCCTGATTGTGGTACCGAAGAAAATATCGGCATCTTCGTCAGCTTCCTCTTTTACGAGCTGTGCCGCTTCAGTAACCTCTTCCAGAGACAGGCTGGTATCACCCGTGACGTTCATAATTACGTTTCTGGCACCTTCTATAGAACCTTCAAGAAGGGGAGAGGAGATAGCATTCTTTGCTGCCTTTTTGGTCTTTCCTTCTCCTTCGGCTTCCCCTATTCCCATAAGGGCGGGCCCTCCGTCCTTCATCGCGTTTCTCAAGTCCGCGAAATCGAGATTTATCATTCCGGGTACGGTAATTAACTCGGATATCCCTCTTACTCCCTGCATGAGAACCTCATCCACCATGGTAAAGGCGTTGATCAAGGAGATATTCTCCGGTGCAACTTCCAGCAGGCGATCGTTTGAGATAGTTATTATAGTGTCGACTTTGCCGGTCAGATTTTTAAGTCCCCGCTTGGCTTTTTCCGCTCGTTCCCTGCCCTCAAACGAGAAAGGCTTCGTCACAATTCCCGTGGTCAGTATCTCCATTTTTTGAGCAACATCGGCGATGACAGGGGTAGCGCCCGTGCCGGTACCTCCGCCCATACCACAGGTAATAAATAACATATCTACGTCCTGAAGGAGATTTTCGATAGTTTCCTGATTTTCCAGAGCAGCCTCCCTGCCTATCTCCGGGTTACCTCCGGCTCCAAGACCGCCCGTAAGTTCTTTGCCTATTTGGATTGCTTTATCGGACTTGTTGACTTCCAAAACCTGAGCATCCGTATTTATCGAAATTAACCTGACCCCGTCCACTCCAGCTTCTGCCATCCTGTCAATTGCATTATTTCCACCACCACCGACTCCAATAACCATCAAGTTTGCCAGGTCGTAGTCACTGGCATGGGCTTTAGTTGGTTTAGGTGACAGGCCGCCCGAATTTTTCCCTTCCTCGTCGCCCTCAACATCTTTTTCTTCTTCCTGGTCGGAGTTGGATTTGTAGAAATCCTCCATAACACCGTCCAACGGGTCTTGCCCTACAGATTTATTTTTTTTATTCATCTTCTATCACCCTCTCTACTAACTTTGCGTAATCCTCGGCTCCGTGAGATTTGGGAGCGTACTCAAAGATCGTCTCGTTGTAGCTGGCCGACTCGGAAAGTCTAACGTTAGTTCTAATTGGCTCCGTAACTTTACTGTCAAAGTGTTTTTCCAGAGTTTCAAGTATCTCTTTGCTCTGATTTGTTCTAATGTCGAAGAAGGTCGGGATAACGAGGCCAACCTCAACATCGTGCTCGAGCAAATCATTTATTCTTCTAATATTTTTTAGAATGTTCTTAACTCCCACCACAGCCAAATAATCCATACTGACTGGTATGTAAGCAGTTTTAGCGTAAACGAGGGCGTTTTGATTGAGAAGACTTAAACTCGGAGGGCAGTCGAGTATCACTGCGTTGTAGGAATCGACCCCTGAAAGTCTTCGGTTGAGAATCGTCTCTCTACTCGTCTTTCCGGTCAATATTTTCTCCGCTTGGGCGGTGGTTTCATCGCTAGGCAAGAGATGCAGGTTATCCTCAATCTCTACGATACAGCTTTCCGGTGATTCATCGTCAACGAGTAAGTGATAAAGCGATCTTTCGTAGTCCGGTTCGAACCAGGTAGCTAAGTTACCTTGAGGGTCGATATCAATCAATAACGTCTTTTTACCCCGGTCAGCCAAGCCTTTACCAAGGTTGACCGCGGTTGTTGTCTTGCCGGTTCCCCCTTTCTGGTTAATTATCGCTATTTTTTTCATTTTCACCTAGAATTATCACTCTTTTTGCCCGTTGAAATTATTCCTTAAGTAATAACCAATTTCGACTATCTTCTGAAGAATTTACCCAACCAGCTAAATATGTCGGATATGACTGAATCGCCCTGTCTCATAGTTCTCTTACCGTTTCTGAGGTAGTCGTGAGATTCAACGGAGTATTTTAACAGTCCGACCGAAGTGGCATATATGGGGGATTCAACCACATCCCTTAGACCGTGTATATCGTCAGGAGTGGAGCCCCTGCGAATCGGAATGTCGAAATGTCTGTTCGCGTACTCAGTAATGCCGTTAAGTAGCGAAGTACCTCCGGATAATACAACCCCCGAAGGTATTAGATCCCTGTAACCGGCGTCTTCCAGTTCCTGGAAAGTAAGATTAAATATTTCTTCCACTCTCGGTTCTATTACTTTTGCCAGGTTCTTAATTGGAATCTGTCTGACTTCATCTCCTCCCACGGTAGCGACTTCTATTCTTTTGTCCTGGTTTTCCTCGTTAATGAAAACCGTTCCGTGCTCTACCTTAATTTCTTCGGCAACTTCCAGCGGAGTCTGTAAGCCAACCGTTATATCGTTCGTCATATGTTCCCCGGCCACCGGCAGTACTTTGGAAAACCAAATATCGCCTTTCTTGAAGACAGCAAGATCGGTAGTACCGCCACCTATATCCATTAGCAAAACCCCCAGCTGTTTCTCAGCCGAGGATAAAACTGCATGAGACGACGCCAGTGGTTCGAGTACAAGTTGTTCTATTCCAATGTCGAGAGAATTGAGACACCGGGTCAGGTTATGGACGGCCGTACTCGCTCCTGTTACTATATGGACGTCCGCCTCCAGTCTAGTCCCCGTCATTCCAATCGGATCAGTAATTCCTTCCTGATTATCCACGACGAACTGCCTGGGGATAATATGAATCATTTCCGATTGGGGAGGGATCTGCTGCATGGCTTTTGCAGTCTCAATTACCCGCCTAACGTCGTCCTTACGGATTACGCTGTCGGACCTGTTAATTGAGACTGTGCCAGTATTATTCAAATAGTTTATGTGTTTTCCAGTTATTCCAGCATATACGGAATCGATTTTCACGTCTGCCATCTTTTCTGCTTGGCTAACTGCCTTCCGAATAGAACTAGTCGTCTGGGCGATATCTACAACTACTCCTTTTTCCAACCCTTTTGAAGAAGCCTGTCCTATTCCAACAATTTCGATTGAGTTATCGACAACATTACCCACTAAGGCAACAATTTTTGTTGTACCAATATCCAGCCCCACTACCAAGTCCTCGCTTTCCATTGGATCACCACCCTAATAACGTCAAAAATGCTTTTGATAAAGACCGCCGAGAAACCCCCAGAACCTGACCTGAGATCAAATCGGCTGTTTTTGTCCAGCAGATAATTGAGGAAATGATCCTTGAAAAGTGTACTTTTTGATATTTGTTGCCTTTCCTCCATGCCAGATACAGTCCAGGAAAAGTTTTCTCTTGACTGCCGGATCTTTTGTGGTTAAAGTACATAATTCATAACCTCACAAGGGATTCGTCAGAACCCCATATCTCCGGTACGGGATTATTAATTACCTGGTTGAGTTTTAAGATAAAGAAAATATAGGAGTTTCTTTGCGGTCTCCTGGATCCATATAATTTCTTATGGCCTTTCGAAACCATATTACCCATCTCCGCTCAATCCCCCAACTGACCGGAGATGTAAAGCCTCCAATTCTCAACTATTTTGGTTTGGACTTATATATATCCCCGAAAAGTCCGCTCCAACGAGAACTCATTAATCATCAACTGATTCTAATAATATAATATACTTTCTTTAGATGCAAAGTTATTTCTGGGGTGTCAATCCTATATGACCACGATCTCGGTGACGAGTGTCACCCCAAATTCTTTATACACCCTGTTACGTAAAATGTCAATTACTTTTTGGATGTTTTTGGCCGTGGCATGGCCTTTGTTGAGTATAAAGTTGGCATGTTGGTGTGAGACGACTGCATTTCCAACGGAAAAGCCTTTAGCTCCTACTTCGTCAAGTAGTTGGCCAGCCGTCATATTTACTTCGGTTGGGTTCTTGAATACGGACCCCGCGGATGGTTTTGAATAAGGGAACTTTTCTCGTCGTAATTCAAGTATTTCGCCCATGTCAGGTTGGTTTGCGTCCCGGACAAGCTCGAATTCGGCTTCGAGGACGATTTTGTCGGGACCACCCTGAAAGGGGCTTGATCTATAGTTAAACTCGACGTCCCTTCGAGAAACTTCGTGTACTCCCCCCTGAGGGTCAAGGTAAGATAGTTTGGTCAGATAGTCCGAGATTTCCGATCCGAAGGCTCCGGCGTTCATAACTAACCCCCCTCCTACAGTGCCCGGGATGCCCGTAAGGAAGTTAAAGCAGCTGCTTCCGGCTTTGCTCGCTGCGTCTGCCACTTTGTAAAGAGGTGTGCCTGCCGAAACCCTTATTTTATCCCCGTCGTTTTCAAGGTCACCGAAACTGGGCCCAAGCCTTATAGCTAGACCGTCAAAACCTTCGTCCGAAACGAGAAGGTTACTTCCGTTTCCGAGAAACAAGGTCTCGAGGCCGCACTCCTCCGCGAATGCTATTGTTTTCCGGAGATGTTTAAGAGACTCGGGCTCACAAAAGTACCGTGCCGGCCCCCCGACATTCCAGGTCGTAAATCCGCTAAGTGGTACGTCCTTCTTTACTATGTCTAATTTTCGTCTATCTGCAACTGTGGAAACCACGGACTCCTCCTCTAACGAATTTTTAGTTTTTAACTCTCGGCCAGGGTTCGGGTAAACTGATTGATGTCGCCCGCTCCAAGACCAATTAGAAAGTCTCCTTCCTCCATAGTATTGTTTACGAAATTATAGAGTTCTTCTCGTTCGAGAATTCGATGAACTCCGGATTTCTTAGTTTTTTCTACGGATTTCTGTATGAGCTGGGACGTTACGCCCGGAATTGGAGTTTCCGAAGCCGGATAAATTCCAGTTATAACAACCATGTCAGCCGGCTTAAACGAATTGCCGAATTGTCCATTTATGTGTTTCGTCCTGCTGAACCTATGAGGTTGGAAGACGGCGAGAATCCTGTTCGGGTTCCAGCCTTCTTTTACTGCATTGAGCGTTACCTCTATCTCTTTTGGCAGGTGGGCATAGTCGTCCACGATTATTGATCCGTTGTTCTGGAGAATCTGAAACCTTCTCTTTGGAAGCTGGAATTCTTCCAGAATATCTATCATCTCCGAAAAGTCCATCCCAGACTTATAGCCGAGGGAAAGAGCGGCAAGAGCGTTATATACGTTGTGTTTTCCCGGTGCGGGTAGATTAACTCGACCAATGTTATTACCCCGGAAATACAGATCGAACCTGGTCTGAACCCCGACTTGTGTAATATTGTTAGCAGTTAGGTCTCCCCGGCTGTCAATCCCGAACGTAAACGGGGAAGACAGTACCTCGTATAATTTTCTACTATTCCTGTCATCAACACATATGATTGTTTCCCCCGATTGTTGTGCAAAGGTCTTGAACCCCTCGAGGATCTCGTCCTGGTTTTTATAAGTATCAAGGTGATCCTTACCTATATTTGTTATCACGGAAAGGTCCGGATTAAGTTGAGTAAAGTGACCATCGGATTCATCTACCTCTGAAATAAAGTGTTCTCCATCCCCAAGTTTGGCATTGCCCCCGAGTCGGTCACAGTTGGCACCAATCATGTACGTCGGGTCCTTTCCTCCAAACTCGAAAAGTGTTGAAGCCATGGTCGTGGTAGTAGTCTTACCGTGTGTTCCAGCTACTGCTATACTCTTCTTTTCTTCCATTAATTTTGCTAAAGCTGTAAGTCTTTCTTGAACGGGAATTCCTCGTTTTTTTGCTTCTCTTAGCTCTGCGTTATCCTCGGAGATCGCGGAAGATATAACTACTGCATCTACGTCCCTGGCGAGGTTCGAACCCCTGTGTCCAATGTAAACTTCTGCTCCTGAGTTCCGCAGTTTTTTGGTATTTGGGCCTTCTCTTATATCTGATCCGACGACACTGGCTCCTAGCTGTAAAAGTACTCTGGCAAGTCCGCTCATTCCGTCTCCACCTATTCCAATCAAATGGTATTTGTTGTCTGGGTTTATCGTTAACATAACTCTCCTTCACTTATAGTATCTTTTAATGTTTTCACTACTTCTCTTGTGCCGTTATCCCCGGCTATATCGCTATAACTTTCTGACATTTCCAGCAGTTTATCCTTTGACGAAAATAAGTCGGTTAGAACCTCCAATAAGGGATAATCAAGCCATTCCGTTTCTTTGACAAGAAAAGCAGCCCCCTTTTGTTCCAGATACTTTCCATTGTAGTACTGGTGATCTTCGGCCGCCCCCCTCCAGGGGACGATAATTGCTGGTTTTTCTGCCACTACCAGCTCCGCGATCGACCCGGCTCCACCCCTGCAGATGACGAGGTTGCTCATACGGTAGGCGTCGCCCATATTTTCAATGTATTCAACCAGCGAGATCCTCTCCGTTGGAAGAGATTCTACCCTCTCGCTAAAGGTTGAATAGTTATTGTTGCCAGTCTGAACCAGTAATTGGAACGGTATCTCGGTATTTTCGTCCCTTTGTTCGAACTCCTGGATTGTTTTTTCGATTAAGACTTTTGAACCCTTTGATCCCCCGAATAAAAGTATTATAGGTAAATCTGGCTTCAATCCAAAATCTTCCGGGCTTGCTTCAGTTTGCTGATCCTTGATCTCCTTTCTCACCGGAGTTCCCGTCACCTTTGAATCTCGCACTCTAAGGTGGTTTTGAGTGTCGGAATAGGAGAAGAGGACTTTCGTAACGAACCGGGAAAGAATTCTGTTGGTTATTCCCGGTTTAAGGTTCAATTCGTGAGTCATTACCGGGATTCTCAGGATTACACCCCAGAAGGCGGGAGGAAAAGTCGTATACCCACCAGTTCCGTAAATTACGTCAGGGTCAAACTTTCTGATTGCAAGGAGTGACTGTAACAGTCCCAGTGGCAATAACGCCAGGCCCTGGAGGAAACCTTTAAAGCTCTGACGGCTGAGTCCTCGAATGGTTATAGTTTTGAATTCCAGCCAATCGTATTGGGGTGCAATTTTTGCCTCCAGTCCTCTACCCGTACCGATATAGCAAATTCTGTGGTCCTGGCTTTCTTCATGAAGTTTTTTCATAACTGCCAGTGCTGGATAAAAATGTCCACCTGTGCCTCCTCCCGCCACCAGTAATCTCATGAGCTGCCCATGTTGACTAGACACCCTACCATTGCCAGAGATACGATAAGTGACGATCCACCGTAGCTGACAAATGGCAGCGTCAACCCGGTAACCGGTAAAAGCCCAAGAGTTACGCTGAAGTTTAATAACGCCTGAAAACAGATTACGAAAGTAAAACCTCCTGCAATCAGCCCTTTTGTCCTATCCTCCTGATTTAGTGCAATTTTGAACCCTTCAACTCCCAGAACTACAAACAAGCCAATTATTATCAAAGTTCCAATAAAACCCAGTTCTTCCCCTATTATCGAGTATATAAAGTCATTGTACCCCGCCGGCAGGTAGAGAAATTTTCCAATCGATTCCCCCAGACCTTTTCCAAAGATTCCGCCCGAACCGAAGGCCATAAGAGATTGGGACAATTGATAACCCGTGTCCAGTTGATCATTGCCGGAGCCAAAAAACGAAATCAATCTCTGTAACCTGTAGGGCTCGATAACGAGTAATCCTCCAAGCAGGGGAACTCCCAGGGCCAGAACCTTACCCAGATCCACCAGCCTGGCGCCCCCGAGAAAAAGGAGAAACCCGGTAGTGGATATCAGTAGAAGTGTCATACTGAAATCGGGCTGGAGCAGGGTTATTAGCGAAATCGGACCGATTACGATCAGGAACGGAACTATTCCCCGGGAAAAATCCCTGATCCTGTCTCCCAGGTCTACTATGGCGAGGGAGGTCCAGGTGATTAACCCGAACTTCAATCCCTCCGTAGGTTGAAAAGAGAGGGGGCCCAGGTCGAGCCACCGTCCTGCCGAGGAAAGACCGGGAATCAGGGTCAAGAGAGTCAGAAAAGAAAATCCGGCAAGAAGATAACCACTCAGATCGACTATCCTGGTTAAATTTACCTTTGCGAAAAAAACCAGTGCGGCAAACCCTATTACCGCCGCGACAGTCTGCTTTGCTAACAAATAGTACGAATTTCCATAATAATAATCCGAATATGCCCAACTAGAACTGTATACCATAATCAACCCGAAAGAAGTAAGTAAAAAAGCGCTTAACAGTAACCTGGAACTTGAGCCGTTGAAATCGCCCATCAGTTCACCAGCCCGGATTGTACTTTATATCTCTAACCTTCCGGTTCTTCAAGGATTACCGTCTCGTATGTATTTCTGCACTGTCATTCCACTGAGTGATGTATGTCGTAAGACTCCGTAAATTCGGTTAATTTGCCATAACGTTTACTGTCTCGTTAAATTTTTCCCCTCTCTCTTCGAAGTTGTTGAATCTATCGTAACTCGAACATCCCGGCGATAAGAGCACTACATCACCCTCACCGGCGTCATTAAAGGCTTTTTGGGCCGCTTTCTCCATAGTTGAATAAGTGTCGAAATGAGCTACTCCATCCTTTTCTAAGATTTCAGCGAGTTTTCCTTTCGCCGATCCAAACAGGTAGGTAGCTTTAACAGAACTTGATTCAACCCTGCTGATTAACCTATCGTAACTGGATCTTTTTGCCTTTCCTCCCAGTAAGAGCCGGATTGGTTCTTCAAAGCTATTTATAGCCGCTATCGTTGCGGCAGGGTTGGTAGCTTTTGAGTCGTTTATGAACTCTATTCCATTTATTGTTCCGACCGACTCCAGCCTATGGGGTAGATTAAGCCCTCTGGTGACTGGTCCGGGTGGTGGACTGGCCCATCCAGTTTCTTCAACCAGGCAGTTTACCGCCGCGAGGGCCGCACCGACGTTTTCCTTTTGATGTGGTAATAATTCCACCTCGCGGGGCTCTCCGGGACAAAATTCGACCAGTGTGGGTTTTCTATTGGGAACTTCCAGGTCCAGACCTTCTTTAATTACTGCATAGT
>JAGXLB010000241.1 GCA_018334915.1 Candidatus Bipolaricaulota bacterium | reverse complement strand
GCATTATCAGTTCCTCCTTTTGTTACTTTGATATCTATATCATGAAGGAACTGCTCTGATGCCTCAACTTTCTTTACTGATTTCCATTTGTCTCTAGAGGCTTTTACACACAGAAGTCTACACTATCAAACTGCCAGGTAAATTAGAATCGATTACTCTACTTTTATCAATTGAAGACAGGCAATACTACCCTGGAAGTAGAGTACTACTTGGACGTTGACCACTTAAGAAATTTTCAGAATCTTTATAAATGATTCACATAAGGGGAATATTATTTATCGAGGTGAAATTATTATCAAGTCAAGAACTTATCTCATGGTAACCGCGTTAGTGGCGGGCTTGCTGCTGACAACGGCGGTAACCGCCGGAGCACAGGGATTATCCGTGGCAGTTGTGGATACACAGGAAATTTTTAGGGTACATCCTTCTTTCGGAGAGGTACAAAAAGAACTGCAGGAAAAGCAAAACGAGATGAGGGCAGAACTAGAGGAGCTGGGAGAAGAAGAAGCAAAAGCAAGACAGCGGGAGATGCAGCGAGAATTACAAAAGCTTCAGCAAGAACTGGTGGCAGAAGCAGTCGAAGAGGTCAACGAGGAAGTTGGAAATATGGCCACTAAACTTGGATATGACGTCGTGATAAACCTGGGGGGTATTATCAGTGGGAGACAAGAACTGGAGGCGAAAGACATAACCAAGGAGATTCTTACGGAAATGGAAGAAAAATATGATCTTGACCTAAGTTAACCTAAATCTTAAGTAGAATTATCAGGTTAAGCAGGTGCCAATACGTAACCCTCTGATAATGTAGATGTCTACAAAAGGCGACCCGGCTGGGTCGCTTTTTGTTTTTCGATCCGCCAGATTATGCCGTAACGGGGATATGTTAATACAGAAGAGAAAAACCGTGAAACGCCGAAAAAGACATCAAATTGCAGAAATTTGCAAAACAACAAAAGTCCGATACACTAAGAGTGGTGGTTCGACCGTGTAAGGTGGTGCCCAAAAATTGGGATCGTAAAAGTAATGGCTTTTATCCTAAAGTGTTACGGTAACTATCAGGGGGGCAAGGAAATCTATCGCTAAAAATTCTGTAATTCGTACAAGAATAGGATGACTTTTAACACTCTCGGCATGCGACTTTTCAGAGTAACGGTTGTTAATTAAGTTACAACAAACGCCCACTTGCTCTGATAGATAAGGTAGATATTGCGGTCAGGAGGGGTTGCATGATCATAGCAAACTATTTCATAGATACACTTCTCATCTTGTATTCGCTTTACTTTTTGGCCTTCGTTATTCTGGGTTGGCGTGACAATGACTTGTTTGGAAAAAGCGAGACACCAACAGCCGACCCGGAGAGTAAATTTGCTGTCTTTGTCCCCGCCCACAACGAAGAAAAAGTGATATCCAAATTACTTCAAAACCTCCAAAAGCTGGATTACCCTTCTCACCTCTACGATATATTCGTCATTGCGGACAATTGTCAAGACAAAACGGCTAATGTCGCGAGCATATATGACGTAAACGTGTTGGAGAGGACCAACGAAGAAGAGAAGGGGAAAGGTTATGCCTTACAATATGGGTTCCAGAAGGTCGGAATCATTGATGGCAGTAGCGATTACGACGCCGTGGCGATCTTTGATGCGGATAACCTGGTGAAGGAAAACTTCCTCCGGGTGATGAATACCAGATTGCTTGGCGGTGAGAAGTTAATTCAGGCTTATGTGGATTCCAAAAATCCTGTTGACAACTGGGTTACAGCTACATTTTCAATGATGTTTTGGATAAATGATCGCTACGCCCTTCTGTCTCGGTACAATGTAGGTATGTCAGCGGTTCTGATGGGAACGGGAATGTGTATATCCACCAATTGTTTAAGCAAGACGGGCTGGCAGACTCGAACCCTAACGGAGGACCTGGAGTATTCCATCCAGGCGTTGATTCGAGGGACTAAGACCAGCTTTAGTCGGGATACAAGGGTTTTTGACGAAAAGCCGGTGACTTTTTCCGCAAGCTGTCGTCAGAGGTTACGCTGGGCCAGAGGGCAGCTTTCCGTCATATCAAACTACGTTCCCCGACTTCTTTATCGGGCCTTTAAGGAGAAGAACTTAATCAAGCTGGACGGTGCCTTACGGTTGTTTCAGGCCCCGTTTATCATGTTCTACTTTTTGGTGACTGTCCTGAGGTGGACGCTACCTGGTTTGTTTGCCGGTCCCATATTCCACTACGTCTTGTCAAACGTCAAGTTGTTCGCGGTCATCCTCCCCCTCATGCCATTTATCATACCTGCTTCCCTCTTTATCGTGGACAAGCTTCCCGAGGAAGCCTTCAAGTACGTTATATTATTTCCCGTCTTTACCTACAGCTGGATAGCGATTTTGTACTGGGGCCTGGCCACCTTAAACAAAACCGAATGGCTCCATACTAACCACTTTAGAAACCTGAGCAAAGAAGACCTGAAGATCCGTAAGCTTGCCTCTACCGTTCATTCCAGGAGCGTGGAAATAGAGCGGGCCAAAAGTCTGGCTTTAGCACAACCGACAAAAACTGTAGTGTAGTGGACATTTGTGGGATCTGAAAAACTTGAACCAAAGCGGACTTTGTTGACGCTACTGCAGTACTCGTATGAGTAGTAGCTTTTTTCGTCTTTTGATATTCTTGGCAATTGCTGGAATCTAATTAGGGGAAAAGAGAAAAAGACTTACTGAAAGGAATCGGTTACAAATTGCGAAGGAAAATAGAGGACGGCCGGAGAGCTAAATATTTTCTTATGTCCTAACGGTTGTACGGAGCTATATTTATTGTATACTGGGGTTCGAGGCAGGTGGTAGAGATGAAGAATTCAATAGCCGCTTCCGGTGGTGAGGATCCTAAATCGGGTTCTCTTGGCCCACCTTCTCGACCGAAGGGTGTGATACCCGACGAACTTAAGGACCTTATGTCCAAATTGGTAAGACAAGAAGCGGAAAACTGGAATGTGGAGGAGACAGAACGCTTTGTCGAAAAATATGAAGAGGAAAGCAAAAGTACATTTTTTGCCTATCTTTTCTGGCTTCTTTTCGGCTGGCACTACGCGTATCTCGGAAGATGGAAGAAGACCTTGTTGTTCCTGATAACCGCCGGTGGAGCCGGTATCTGGTGGTTGGTAGACGCGTTTCGAGTACCCGGGCTCGTCAAAGAGCACAACAGAGATGCCGTATTCAAGGCGGCAGAAGAGATCGGACCAATTGAAGTTGATTTATAGTTCACCCTGAGAAAGTCTTCTGAGAGGTAGGTGGTAGAAATGAAAATTGAAGATAGTGAATATTTTGAAATAAGCGGTGCGAACAGGATCGTATTTAAGAATGGAAAATATTCCGGCCAAACCCTTGATGAGGTGAGACTTGTCAGCAAATTTTATCTGCCCTATCTTAAGTTTAGGGCCAACAGCTCTGTAGACAAAAAGATCTTAAAGGAGGTCCTCGCTGGCAAAGAGGAAAGGAATATATACGAGCAATATTTTGCCACAGAAGAATCTTAAACTGGAGGAAGTTCGCTCCCCCGTAAAGCCTCGAAATTGAGATTAATCTAGCGTCAGTTAGAAGTGTTTTTCTGAAAGAAGCCAACACAATTATTACACGAGCACTAGTGAGTTTTGTTTTTAACAACCCGCCACTTTTGTTAAAGATATTTTTATAAAAATCTGACAAAAATTTCTCTAGACCCCAAAAATAACCGAATAGACCCTACCTAAGTATAGCCGGGCAAATTAAAACCGCTTAAAAGGCTCTCAGAG
>JAGXLB010000055.1 GCA_018334915.1 Candidatus Bipolaricaulota bacterium | reverse complement strand
AAGAAGCCTCTATAAAAAAGGGCTCTCTGAAGTTACGGGGGGGTAAACGTCAGCAAATCAACATAATATTATCTATGGATATTAGTAGTAGTATGTATGGAAAATTGCAGGAACTTAAAGAAGCAGCAATTGCTTTTACTGAAAACATTCGAGAAAACGACAAAGTTTTACCAATGGTATTTAACGGTCAGAAGATCGAACCTTTAATAACTAGTTTTAGCTCCAGTAAAGATAAGATTGTAGAAGCACTAAATGCGGGGCTTAATAGGAATTCCCTATCAGGCAATACCCCGTCCTATGACTCGATTATTAGGGCAACAGATCTACTAAAAAACCGCGAAGGCCCTAAATTTTTATTCTTTTTGACCGACGGACAAGATAATATTAGTGACCATAGCCTTGAAGAGGCGATAAATTACGCTAAAGACGGGGGAGTAAATATTTATTCTATTGGCCTTGGGGGATATATAAAGGAGAAGGTTCTAGGAATGATTTCGAGAGAAACTGGCGGGGTTTTTCTTACTTCCCCAACTCCAACCGAATTAAGAGATAGTTATCTAGAATTACAGGCGAAAAGCAGGAGACAATATGAACTAAAATACACTTCACCAATTGAAGTAAGTATTCCAAAGAGGAGTGTAAAACTTGTCGCCGCTATAGGTAAAAACACTTATTCTGATTTTAGGGAATATTCACTTCCTCCGGTAAGTCTGGAGATTGAAGAAACGCAGGATGTATTTAAACCCGGATCTATTAATGTAAGAGGATCAGTAAAAGATTCTAGGGGTAAGATGACCTCTGGGGTGGAAATATCAATAGAATTATTGAAAAATAACAGCTCGATAGGTACTGGGGAAACGAAAACGGAAACTCCTGGAACGAGCGAAAAATATAATTTTTCGTATAGATTTCCGCAAGTAGAATCAGGGCATTATACAATAGAGGTTAAAGTTAAAGGTAAGAAAAACTTGGTAGGCCGCAAGAAAATATATGTTGATGGGGTTAAGCCCCGAATAGAAATTGAAGGAAGATTATCGAAAGAAACAGAAGCAAAAAATATTATCGTACCTCTCAGAATAAGCGATAATCACTCTCTTAGAAGGGTTGAGATTAAAAAAAGTGGTGTAAAAAAAGTGTTTCGGTTAGAGGGTGAGGAAGTAGCTGGCTTGGAGCCCAAAATTGAACTAGAAAAAGGCAAAAACGAGATTACTATTAGTGCTACCGATAAAGCTGGGAATTCGACTACTGAAGAGTTACATATAACATCTTTTCAATAAACTAGTTTGTCAGATCATACATCCGCGCTGCCCAAGTGTATTGAAGGAAAAATTCCAACCATCCCCGGGTGTTTTTGTCGGTAACGGTTTTAAGCTTTCTAATAAAAGGCTGTTGCTGTAATTAGCCTAGACCTTTAAGAGTACCATGAGGAGGCAGCAATATGAGTATTGATTTTCGGAAAACATTAATTGTAGGGTTAGGAGCTACAGGGACAAAAGCTGTGGGCAAAATGAAGAAGGTTGTGTCAAGGTTTATGTGTAAATTCGTCAGCTCCCTGTTAATGTTTTCCATATTAGAGACTTGAAGGCTTCTATTGTTAGGTGAATCTAACAAAGTGTCTTCCGCAAATCCTCGCCGTCAATAGGTTTCCCGCTCGGCTCTAAAAGAAAACGTAATTCTGTTTCTTTTGTATCTTTAATACTATTTCCTCTAGCCCCAATAAATTCTTAATCCTCTAAAAGAAAGTTGGGACATACCGAGCAGATTGAGTTATTTTGGCTTCTGATTTTACCAGAGAACTCTTCTGTTCCTTGATCAAAACCACATTCTTTCGAGAAAGTTGCAAGGTCGTGTTGATCATTTGTGCAGACCTCGTTCCCTTTCAGTAGCAAATCTCCATTTGAGGGAACAATAACTCCGTAACCGTTTTCTTTTATATTAGAACCCCTGACAGTTTGCTCCTCGGGGCTTTCTATTCGGATACCTGCACCTGAATTATCCGAAATGAGACAGTCATTGATTTTTGCTAGTGAATTGTTTCGGATAACAATTCCGTGGGAGGTATTATTGTTAATTTTGGTAGTATCGGTTAACGAAGTTTTTGAACTTTCAGCGGCCACTAAGCCATACTTGCTCCCGATTAATTCAGAACTAGAAACTTCGACTTGCGACTCGTCACTAACTTTAACTGCGGCCATAGAGGAATTGGACAGGACTGAGTTTGTTATATTAACCTTGCTTTTCCCTTTTACAGAAATTACATAAGGACAGATATCCTTCTGTGAATTGAAACATTCACTCCTTTTTGACTTTATTCGCAGGTTTTTAATGGTAACGCCGGAAGGCACTCCTTTAATCTCAAGCACCGGCACACCCATCTTTGCAGATTCAAGCGTTGTTTTATCAGAACCAAGACCGGTCAAAGTTAACTCTTTTTTGATCTCGATATTTCCAGTGACA
Organism: Candidatus Bipolaricaulota bacterium; assembly: GCA_018334915.1. GTDB lineage: Bacteria > Bipolaricaulota > Bipolaricaulia > M55B111 > M55B111 > JAGXLP01. Next base: position 11,874 of record JAGXLB010000055.1, on the reverse strand, counting down.
TCCATTTCGCCGATATGTATTGTATTACCAGGATTTGCGGAATTGACCGCTTCATGAATATCGGAATAAGTTTCACCGGTATCTTTATTAATAATTCCTGCAGAATATTTGACAATTTGGGTGCACGCATCACATTCATCAACATCAACGATATTACCAGCCTTGTCTTCGAGCTTAAACTGTATTTCAGCTTCTATCTCACTGACTCCATCCTGTTGAGTTATTTGTTTTTCGAGATCTTCCAGACTTATTTTTGGCTCGATTCCTTGTTCTTCACCTTCAAGATTTACCGTCTTGTTGAGATCGAGTTTATCATTTTGGATGACGACTTTATTTAAACACCAGTCATCGTTGAATTTTAGGGGGATTACAATCTCAGGTTTAGCGGTAGACGGTGAGAACTCTCCAGCAAGCTCTACTGAGGGGTTTTGTTTGTCATAGATTAAATTATGATATTCTGTTGACTCATTACCTGCCTTGTCTTTTGCAGTTACGGATTTTTTGTTATCACCGCTGTTTATATCTGATACTGTATCACAGGTGTATTTATCATTTTCTTTGACACAATCTAGGTTTTGATTTTCCAATTTAACGCTATGTAAATTCGAATCTTGAACCGAAATTTTTAAGGGGACCTGAGGCTCGTTAGTTATTGGTTTGCCATTACAGGTTTTCAGGTCTGGCTTAGTACCTATATCCAGTTCGGGAGGAGTGGGGTCAAAAATCAACTTCGGAGTATACATAAACGTATTTCCTGCCAGGTCTTCGATTGTCACATCGATATCAGTGTATTTTTCCTGTAGGTTCAGAGGAACGATTACGGCATCCTCTTTATCTTCATCAAGGTCAAATTCTTCTTTTCCGTCCGGTAGAACAACTTCTGCCCGGGCTAGTTTGTAATTATCCTGTAAAGTAAGTTCTAATTCGACTTCTTTTTTACTTGAATAAAGTTTGTTCGATTCATCTACCGAGGGGGGCTCAGTATTTAAAGATTTGCCTGTTATTTCAGGTTTTATGCTGTCATAAAATATGCTGGGAAGTTTAATAGTTCCATTATTCCCGCACATATCTTCTACTGAAACATTGATGTCGTCATTATTTCCCTCATGCAGTTCTATCGTCTCAGACACTGTTTTAGCTGCAACTCCGTTATCCTTTCTTACATCGAGGCTATAAATCTCTTCCTGGATTACTGCATCCTCTAGGGAGCAATTATCCGTAAAAGTAAAGGGCACTTTTATGGTTGAATTATTGGTAACCTCTGGTATGGTTTCCTCGTCAATTTCTATATTAGGAGAACTCACATCGGGAAAGTTGTACATTGAAGACTGACTTAACGTTTTGTCGTCTTTATTGATCTCGACCTTTACCGTACGTTCACAGTTTGAGTTTGAGTCTATCGCGTTATATTTTAGACTATATCTCTCCGAAATAATCGGGTTTAGGTCCTCGAAAAAGTCCTTTAATCGATCGGTATCCAGACCAGCAATCAGATTGCCTCCCGTTTCGATGCTTAATCTTTTAACACCCCTTTCAGTTTCATTTTGGCTAACCCCATCAAGGATAAATGTGTAAACAGTGAGGTTGCTATCTTTCGCTTGTTCAATTGTTGCATCAAGAGTTCTAGTACTCGAGGTGTCTTCGCCATCAGTGACGAATATTAAATAATTAGCACCCTCTCTTTTTTCCAGCATTGAAGTGGCATAAAAAACCGTATCGTAAAGAGACGTTTTACCGTAAGCAGATAGTTCGGATATGCCATCTTTGATCTTTTTTGAATCGGAACCAAAGTCACTAATCAGAGTTTGATCATTTTTATTAAAGCCAACAACTGCAAGTGGAGACAAATTTTTTTGTTTGTCTATAAAAGATTCAAGGCTTTCTTTGACTTTCGTTAGTTTATTCCCCGCCATGCTAACGCTATGATCTAACGCCATTACTATGCTTTTTCCTTTTATCACACGGTCCGTTCTCTTCAATTCCCCGTTTATTTCTCTAGACTTTCCCTCCTCAAAAATTTGCACTTGGTTTTTTTCTAGAAAAGAACTCTGATTTTCTTTACTCGAGTCCTTTTGATGAGAAAAAGTAAAATCTAAAGTGACGGCTAGATCAGTTTGAGTTGGGGGGGCGATTTTTAAACCCGAAAGTGAATATTTTTCTGGATTTGCTGAACAATATGCTGGAGAAGTTAATAGCAATATAAAAGTTACCGCAAAAATTCCTATTACAATATTGCTATTTTTATTCATAGTACCTCCTTGGAATGTCACTTTTGTTTTAAACCTGATAAAATAAAGCGCTAGGTTAAGATGTGCCAACACTCTTAACCTAAAACCTTAATTAGTATAGATAAATATCAGATTTTTTCCAAATTTAGTAAAGAAATCGCTTGAATCGTTCTATTCCGACCCACAGGGTGGACCATTACGAAAGATTCATGGCTTAGCCACCGCGATTTCAAATTAATAACAAACAAGCGAATTCATCCTCGACCACAGGAAGGGGAATTCTGTGTGAGTTAATAAAAACCAGAGTGAGTGGAGGTTGCCCCGGGAATAGGCCTCCGGGGCAACTAGGAGTTTTTTAAATATACGGATAGTTAGAATAGGAAGGTTTAGACAGATACACCGTAATCAATAATAAATCTCTATTGAGCAAACAAAGAACTTACAAACTACCTAGTTGATTCTTATTTCCAAAGAAAATGCCATTTCGTGTGAATTTTTTTTGGATTCAACATTTACACCACTGCTATCATCCTCACCTTCAAAAATTGCCTCAAATACCTCTTCCTCTGAGTCTTCCTCAGTGTTTTTTGTTCTGATAAATTCTCCGGCTACTCTAATGTGATTGGCAGTTTCTTTCACTTTTTACCTCCTTAGTTGAAAGAAAAACTGTTTTGGATATACGAACTCGCGACCTCTAACAACTTAGCTATTAAGTAACCTGTTTTCTATAGAATCTGAGATGTCAAAGAACAGAGTATTTAATAATCGATCCAAGGGATTAGAGCGTCTAAGTTTTTATATAAAGTAAATCTCCTTGTGTTGTCCATTCCCACGTCAAGCAGTGATATACTATGGTCACTAAAATAAGCGATTTCCGGTAACAACACTTCACCGTAGGGCAACTTGTGAGCTTAGTTGAAACAATCGGATTCATCCCCGTAACGATCTGAAGGGTGTTCTCGGTAGTTCTTAATTAAATTACAGGGATGTATTGAAGGACGTTTTGGTTTATTGATAATTACATTTTGACTGATGATTTGACTAACTTTCCTTAATTGACGGAACAATCTTTGATAAAATAAAAAATATTTAAAAGTTAGTTTTAGGTGTCTAAGTGAGTCAGATTTGTGCTTGTGCAGTTAAAGTTATAATATAATAGAATAGCTATTCTGTCAAGTTAGCAATGTCACTTAATCTAATTAAGCAAAGAACTGAGCTCCTGTTAATATTTTATTCAAAGAACACACCTAAATTTATATGACCTCATCTTTTTTTCAAGCAAATCCACAAATAGGCATATAGAACAGTTCCAGTAAATATGAGATGACTAAAATAAATTACAAGCTAGAATCTGAACGTTTTTTTAAAATTGTTCTATAATATAGCAGGATTAGGGGGTCAAAAGTATGAATAGCAAAAAAAATGAAGAAGAAAAACCAGCCATTGAAAAAGTAAATGTAAGTGCAGAAGAATTAACGAAAACTCATAGTGATTTACCGGAGGCTATATTTTTTTCTCTGGGAGTGTTTTTTGCAGGAATTGGTGTTTTTCTGCTTTGGCACCTCTATTCCGGTGAATACTCTGGAGGGTTTTTGCGAAAATTGACAGGTCTATTGTCCGGAGGAAAATTTCGGGAAATAATTAGTCTTTTGCCGGTTAATCTAGGGGTCATTGGGCTAGGTATAGGTACGCTCATTTCTATAGTGAAAAATCGTATGAGCGAACAGAATAAGTTACTTGTGCAGGTATTAAAGAATAAGTATCAAGTCGATAATTAAATTATAAAATTTTATAATCGATATGTCTCAACCCTTTAGAGACCATTCATTTTTCCTTGTTGATGAAAGGGCCTTTGTAATGAAATACTTAGCTTTTGTTGAGAAATTATAGTAGGTCTTTAAACCATAAAAATAATCTTTATACCAGCAAGGTACCCGATTTGGATTTATCCAAAAAAAATGGTAAAATGCCAGCGATGTCAAGTTTTGCGTATTTGAGTAACTCTATTTAAATAAGGAGGCTAAGGATGAATTCAAAAAGGCGAACCTTAACCTGTGGCTTTATAGGTTTTTTGACCATTTTCTTGATAGTTTGTAGTCTGCAGTTACCGGCTCATGCGCAGGATGGTGTAGGCAATCTCACTTCTGGAATACTTGATAAGGTTCTTACTTATTTAAATACAATAGCTGAAGCTATAGGGAGATTCTTAGTTTACATAATAAATATGATAACTGGCGTAAAATTGACCCAGCTTGTCATGCCTCTAGGGTATCTGGGAGAAATCACTTTAATGTTGATGGCTATTGGAATTCTAGAAGGAGCTAAAAAAGTTTTATGGCTTCTAGTTTGGGCAGGATGGGGGCTTATAGCGGTCAGGGTTGTTATTGAAGTGATGGAGGCAAGCTCCGTGTAATGTACCGTTTCCACCATAGATGATAGTTACCAGAACCAAATGAATGACCGCGATAACCTGCATATTCCAAAGACTGTGAGATACCTTGGATAGTTATAAAGATGACAACCCGAAAGAATGGGAGTCGAAAGAGATGACTGAAAAGAAGACTGAAGAACTAGACATACCAGCAGTAGGGGACTATAAAGAGGATTATTGGGAAGTAGATTTAGGAGATAAGATAGTGAAGGTTCAGAAGCCTAAAGACCCTATAGCTGACTTAAAAGATATGACAAAAGGAATTGAAATTGACTCCCCGGAAGAGGAAAAAGCCAAAATTCATAATTCAATGAAGAGAAGTTTCAGGGTGGACGAGGAAGGATAGATGTTCTATGCCGACAATAGTTATTTTCTAGACGTCTTTACTGATGAGGCTCCCTATTTTTAAGAAAATGCCGAAAGTGTAGAAAAACAACTATAGGAAGGCAATTTTACCTTGCATGTTTCCGAGACCACCTTAGTAGAATTATTGTTTAATTCAAATGACTACGATTTAGATCCGGTACGTTTCCTTCGAGATGTTATTGAAATAGCTAAGTTTGATAATATCGAAGATGAGACAGTACTTGCAGCCGCTAAATTTATGAAAGAACGTAACATTAACCCCGCCGATAGTGTGCATATGGCTCATTGTGTCAATGAGAACCACCGATTTATTACGCAGGATTTGGATGTCAAGGATGCCATAAATAATATATCAGAGTCTCCCCGTTGTATAAATTTGCGTTCTCCGAACCCACAGGTATAGTTTTCTCACGAGAGAAGTAGTTTTAAGTTCACCTTCTTTATCTACGATTCAAAAACTATTCGCCATTTGATGTTCGCTTGTTGAGCTGTAGTGTCGTTGGTCTGTTTGATACGTTTAAACGCCTGCCCCGTTTTACCCGAAGTTATCGATTCCTTCGAGATCTTCTCGATTATATCGAGGTTATCGACGAACTCCTCGACCGTTAAGGCTTCGACCAAGGCTTCTTGAGTGCGCTCATCTTCGGGATCTAACCAAGCCGAGTTATAGACCCGGAGTTCCTTGCCATTGGCCAGCACACACCAGTTTACACCCTTGTGGCGGCCATAGTCAATCAGCTGTTTTGCATGTCCCGGGTTGATGTCCGACCTTAGTGCCTTGGCTTCAACGAATACCGCTGGACTCCCTTCTACCATCAGGGCGTAGTCGACGTGACTCGTGCGGGTTGCAAACTTGATTGGGTATTCGGCTCTCACGTCCCCTGCCAATGGTTCCCAGCCTAACTTCTTCAAAAGTGGGCTGATAATCCTGCTTTTGGTGTTTGCTTCATCTAGGTCGGGGTTGTTTTCGATAGTGCGCTGAATTTTATCGATGAAATCCTGCCAGTTTTGCTTTCTCGAGATTGCCTCCTTGTAACAATATCTAGCTAATATCATAGGTAAATCTGAACTTTTGGGGAAACTAATGGCAGCCACAAGAAAAAGATGGTTTTTATCGCAAATAAAAATCCTCGCTATTGGCCTGTAGAACGGTGACTTGTTCGGCCAGTGTGTCGATAAATTATTGGCCCAATAATCAGGGGGACAAATTGCGGGATTTCCTAACAGGTCGGAGTCAATAGGTGGCATCGCTGGGAGAATTTTACCATTCTTCTTTGAGTTGAGAGTTTACGGTGAAGCCATCACAGGATGGGGTTCAGCCATGGTTGATGAATGACGTTTATCTTGACATCCCCCCGAGGTTTCGGTATAAATGGCATGGTTAACGAGCACATAATAAATAAGGTCGATAATCTTGTTATTGTGCTCGTTGGAACGAGCCTGCTCGTCTAAGGGCCGGTCATTGGTTGACTTGAGAGGGCGAATAGCTCAGTGGGAGAGCACCTGACTCACATTCAGGAGGCCGCAGGTTCGAGTCCTGCTTCGCCCACCACTATCGGTTAACGACCAATCATAGGGCAAAAACAAATATCCTTTAAATTGCGCCTAGCCCCGATTTAAAACATGAATCAGTGCAATCAGGCGTCCATATTTGCGACAGAAGATTCCTATTTTGAGTCGCCAAAAAGTAGCAAAGACCAACCAAAGTCTGACACCAAAAAAAACTTTCCCTAGGTCAAGCCATTGAAGATTATAAACTGCGAGGAAAAGTTGAAGGACGGGCAGACAAGACTTTGGATCAATACGGTTACGTTTTAGGTAGACTTCTGGAACAATTTTCTCAGGAGAGGGAAGTTAGCAGTATCCAGACAAAGGCAATGAGGCAACATTTTGCCAGCCTGATGGACGACGGTCTACAAACTACCACAGTTGCTATTCATTACCGCGTAATACAGGCATTCTTCAATTGGCTACTAACGGAAGGCTATATCAATGGATCTCCAGTTAGCGATATAAAAGAGCCAAAAACTCCGGATAAATTTCCGAAAGTCTTGAATAAAGACCAAGCAAAACAACTGGTTAACGCAGCTAGAAACTGGAGACGCACCTGGGCCGGTTACCGGAACTTCGCAATGATTATAACTTTTTTAGACACTGGACTGAGGCTGAATGAATTAGTGAACGCAAAGTTAACGAGTCTTAACATGGAAAAACGTTCGCTAAAAGTCCACGGAAAAGGGCAAAAGACAGGAAGGTTTACTTTGGAAAGAACAATTACAAAGTATTTCACCATTGGCTAAAAATAAGGGATGAGGTAGAAATCGTATTAGATAATGCTATCTTCATCTCACAGAAAGGGGATAAGTTGAAGAAAAGACACGTTCAGCGCGTTGTATCTCGAATACAGAAGCAAGCTAACTTAGGAGATATTCAGGTTTCTCCTCACGTTCTAAGACACACTGCAGCAACGCTTGCTGTCCAAAATGGATTAGATATTTTTTCGCTCAAGAGGCAGTTTGGCTGGGAACAGATGATAACGGCCCTAAAATATGTCTACATGAGTGACGCGGCTTTGCAAGAAAGTTACCGCAATTCCTCGCCAATGGACAATATGGGTTAGTTTTAACCTTCATTTTCCTTTAATACCCCGATCTTTGACCCCTGAGAGGTGCCAGCCGGCACCTCTTTCTTTTTTCAAATCAGAATCAGTTAGTTTTTGCCATCCCATCGATCCTGAAATTTTACCACAAAATTTGGTTAGTTTTTCCATTTGTTCTATAATCGCAGGGGTCAAGAATTTACGGATATTCTAAGGCTCTACATAATACAGTTGCTTTCTGTTCCAGATACCTCTGAGTCCTTCCAGTTATTGCCACTCGAATACTTGACAGAAAGAAGCTGAGAGAAAGAACTACAGCGAGGCATTAAGCTCGATTCATGGCTTACCCATAGCGATTTCAATTTAATTACAAACTTTCACATTCATTCCCGCCCCCATGACGGGATGTTTTGCGTAAATCAGTAAAAAGTCTACCCTGTTCACCAAGTTTAGGTCTGAACATCTAGGGTGTTAAAATTAAGAATCATTTTCCGGAAAATTTTCCTCCTTCTTTTTTCATTAAAAAGTCGAGTGATGTGGGGCAAACGGATCCTTTTTCATTGCCTTGAAAATGATTATCTCTCCCCTCGACTACTCCTTGAAATCGGAGTTGGTGGAGGCTGAGTCCGCAACTATGCCCGCCAACTGAGACACCGTACCCTTTATTTTCAATAAAATCGTTTCCTTCAATAACGGCTTCTGCCTGGCTCTTTAGGGCCGGTTTTAGCAGAATGCCGCCCCGTTGACCATTCTGTGTAATAGTAGATTTCCTTATCTCTATAGAAGGGGACCTTAACCTCGTGAGATCGTCAAGCTCGATACCCACTAGTTGGTTTTTTGCAATCGTGGTTTTCTCAATGTCGGCATGAGACGATTGACGGAGCCTCATACCCCAATGGTTTCTTGAAATATCTGAGGAAATGATCTTAACTCGAGTGGAACCGATAAGCCATAGGCCAGAGCCATGTCCTGAGATATTGGAATCTTCAATCAAGGCTTTCGCGGTCCCTCCTCCTTGTACACCGTAGGCTCCACCATCAGCAGCTAATTTAACTCCTTCTAGGCGAAGGTTGGCGCCTTCCACCAGGGAAATAACATGCCCCTTATTTGGGCGCACTATGACCGCCCCAGCCTCTCTTGCTTCTATGGTTAACTCTTTGGTTATGGTAATTCCTCCCTTGTAATCTCCCTCTTCCATGACTATTTTCGCCTTGGGCAAGGCTGCATCTACAGCATGTTGCAGCGTGGGGTACTTCTCTCCTGTAAAGACGATTTTCTTCTTTGTTGCTTCTCTAAGAGGTTTACGAAGGGTACCGGGTACGTTGCCACCTAACTCAGCTCCATTTCCTTCCATTACATTGTTAGAGCCTTCCACGTCCTCTAGGTCTGCATAAGAAAAAATACCGGGGCCTCCATTATCACTGATCCTGTTATCCGATATGCTCACCTGGACGTCCTTTACTCCCATTTCCTGGGCCACCTCCAGAATAAGTATTCCCGTGTTGTTTCCGGATATTTTTGAATTCCTAATGGTTCCCTTGCAGGATAGCAGATTTATTCCTTGTGAGCTATTATTGGATACCGTAGTTTCGCGTACCGTAACTTCGGGAGTGGGATAGGGAGGTGACATTGAGGTAGCACCGGAGCTTTCCCTGAACCATTCTGGAGCTATCGGGTTGACAGAGAGGCCATTCTTGTTCTCAAGCAAGGAGCAACCAACAATAGTAACTTTGGCTCCTCCGCTCACGCGTATTCCACTCAAGTCATGGTATTTCCCTCCCTTAGTTGTTTCTGGTTTTTTTGACATGGAAAAAGTAAGTCCTTCCACCCGGACCGTGATATCCGCGGGGCCAATGAATAAGACCGAGCGATCCTTTTCAGCTCCGGTTACCTTCACTTTTTTCGAGTCCGTTCCTTTCAACGTAAGATCCTTGTTTATTCTCAGGCTCTCTTCATACAGACCTTCTTTTGCTAACACCGTACTTCCCGGTTGGGCAGCATCTATTGCCTCCTGGATGGAGAGATAATTGCATGCGGAACAAACAGTAAGTGTTTTTGCCTCTACAAAAATTGGGAGGAAAGAAGAAGCAACCAGAAGTAATGCCGCCGATAGTGAGATGAACTGACTCATTCTCCTCATATTATCTCCTCCACTTCTCAATCTAACAGCAATCTGAGATGGGTGCAAGGTGGTATTGCCCAATATATCTTCAGGGTTAGCTGGCACTTGCCGCGAAAAGTAGCGGATGTTTAACCTGACCTGGAGGCAAAGGTTTACCAACACTTACCGAGAAAGCCCCGGAGCCTGCTCCAGGGATGAATCGGCTTGTGTTTGTCCGGCACTGTCTTTATGTAGTCAACCCTTAGTCGGTCAATTATCGTGTTTTTCTACAAGCCCTGTCCCTTGGGGCGGGGCTCTTGACTTGATCAGGAAGCTAGAAGGTAAGGTTAAATTGCTCCAGCCCGGCGGAGTTCGTCAATTTCAGATTCCCCGTAACCCAGCTCTTGTAGAACTTCCTCGTTATGTTCCCCTAGAAGTGGAGGATGTTTTCTTATTGACCCTGGAGTTTTTCCTAGTTTTATTGGTATGCCGATTGATTGTAACTCTCCAATTGTGGGATGGTCTATTGATCTAAGCATGTTTCTAGCTTCTACCTGGTTGGTATTAAACACTTCCTCCATGTCATTTACAGAAGTGGCGGGAACATCTTTGGCCTTCATTTCTGATACCCATTCCGCAGTAGTTTTCTTTTTAAAAAGAGGAATTAAGATGCTTTCTAACTCCTCTCTATTTTCGACTCTTTTTGAATTATCTTCGAACCGCGGATCGTTCTTGAGATCTTCTCTTTCTATGACTTCACAAAACCTATTCCAGATAGCCTGACTGCCCGCACCAATGATGACGTAATCGTCCTTGGTCTCAAATGCCTGGTATGGAGCTATTGTAGGATGTTTAGAGCCGTTCCTTTTCGGAGCCTGGCCAGTAGCAAAATAATAGTTGGCCATATAGGTAAGAGTTGATATTTCGCAATCGAACATGGAAACATCAATTTTTTGTCCTTCTTCGTTATCTCCTCTCTCATGAAGGGCAGCTAAAATACTCTGGGTTGCATACAGAGCCGTAATAATATCGACCAGCGCTACACCTATTCTAACCGGAGGACCGTCTTCCTCGCCCGTTATGCTCATAAATCCGCCTTCTGCCTGTAGAATAATGTCGTAGGCCGGACGGTTCTTCCAGGGACCGGTTTCTCCGTATCCTGTTATAGAACAGTAGATAACCCTCGGGTTCAATTTTTTCAAATCCTCGTAACCCAGCCCAAACTTCTCCATTCCTCCAGTTCGAAAGTTTTCAATTATCACGTCAGAGTCTTCAGCAAGTTTTCTAAATACCTCCCTGCCCTCTTCCCTTTTTAGATTGATCGTGATACTTCGCTTGTTTCGGTTTGTGCTTAAGTAATAAGCACTCTGATCTCCAACCTTAGGTGGCCCCCACTCCCTGGTTTGATCTCCTCCGTCCGGTCGCTCGACTTTTACAACGTCGGCTCCCAGATCACCCAGCATCATTGAAGCATAAGGGCCAGCCAGTACTCTCGAGGCGTCGAGAATTTTTACGTCTTTGAGTGGTGATTTCATTGTACCTCCTTAATTCCAGAAGCATTAATTTTAAGATTATTTCGGGGACCGCTAGAATTGGAAAGACAATTTGACCCATTTTTCTACTTTTTCCTGCCAACGACAGATATCCCTGGACGTTAGCCTAAAAGTGTCGGTATTTGCGTTCTTACTAGCCCATTTACGGTTCCAGAATCAAATACTCCGACGGTTCTACTTTTCACAGCGTACAACTCCAGCTGATAATTTATTAGATAGATCGGAGTTTTTCTGCTGATTGAATGCTTTTCTTTAAAGATTTTGTATGCTCGCTATTGTTTGCCGCTCGTTTCAGTGAATCCCGTGGAAGAATCTGCTGTCGGGACAACCAATCCGTTATGGCACACAGAGAGGCTCCTTTCCCCCCGGCTGTCTCGCGATAGCTTTCCCCTCTTACCTCTACGTTTGAGCCGGGAGTTATTGAAGGGAGGGAATCGTCCATGTAAATCCGTCCTTGCGTCATGCCTTCAACCATCTCACGGTTTTTCTTTAACCCCTCCTCGGAAGTAATAATTGCCACGTCCGGGGAATGAAAGCCCGTAAAATTGATGTTTTCAGGGGAGAGAATAACTTTAGCAGTTGAGAAACCACTCCCA
>JAGXLB010000240.1 GCA_018334915.1 Candidatus Bipolaricaulota bacterium | reverse complement strand
CGGAAATAAAGTCTGCATGCAGATGTGTTTCCAGAATATGAGTTATTTCTACTTCAAGGTTTTTTGCTTCCTCCAAATATAGCTGAACATCACGCACGGGGTCGATTACCGCACAGCTTTCCTCCCCAGCGAGAACGTAAGAACTATGAGCCAATTTTTCATTATGATACTGTTTTAGTAACATTTTTCCCTCCACTTCTTCATTAAATATCTTTAGTTCAAGGATACTGTAGAATTTCCTTTGTAAAAAGCCTCAAGTAAAAGAAGTAAGTTGAGGACTGCAAGGGTTCCTTCATGATGTAATAATTTAAATTTACAAAAGGAGAAACCTCACGATGCCTAAAGATGAAGATAATCTCTTGGAGGACTTTTTGTAAACAATAGGAGTGAAAAAGCATTGGTACTTGCCCTATAGGAGATTTACCTAAACAGTGTATCTATCAGGAAGTCTAAGAAGACCACCAAGAAACTATGTGGAACCGAATTTAGCAAGGATCCAATCTCCCGGTTACCAAAACAACAGAAAAGCCCACTGAAGTTAATCGGAAGGTTTAACACCCATCCATTTGTCAACTCAGATGCTCTGAGCGGCCGATAGGCCGGCTTTATTCCGCCGGGCTTACCCAAGAAGTCTGATTGGCCACTTCTCATAAAAGAAGGCAACCTGACTGGGTCGCCTTTTACAAGATAACTATCCCCTCAAAAAGATCTCCGAATATTTAGTTTATCCTTGACTTCCTCTATCCGTATAATCTACTTATGGCAAATAACAGCGGGTTAAAGCAAATAAAGGTCAGCCTGGAACGAATAGTCTACCAGGACGAGGAAAACGGGTTCACCGTGGCCCGGGCTGACCCAAACGGAATGGTCGAAGACGAGATTACGGTAGTCGGAAACCTCCCCTCGGTCTTCCCCGGGCAGGAACTGAGCCTGAAAGGCTACTGGGACCACCACAGCGAGTACGGAAGACAGTTCAAAGTCAAGGATTGCCAGATCGACCTCCCGGCAAACGAGGCCGGAATAAAGAAGTACCTCGCCTCGGACTTCATATAGGGTATAGGGCCGGTAATTGCGGACCGTATCACTGACAAGTTCGGGGAAGATTCCTTAAATACAATAGACCAGAACCCCGAAAAGCTAGAAGAGGTCGAAGGAATAGGATCGCATAGACTGGACCGAATAAAGCAAGGCTGGAAGGAAGGAAAAGAGATACGTAATATAATGATTTCCCTTAAAGAACACGGGGTAAGCACCACCTACTCGGTCAAGATATACAAAGAATACGGGGACGATACGGTGCAGGCACTTGAAGAAGACCCTTATCAGCTGGCAAGAGACGTCTTCGGCATTGGTTTTAAAACTGCGGACAAGATTGCGACCAAGCTGGGACTGGGTGAAACCGAACTTCCTCGCCTCAAAGCAGGGGTAGAGTACGTCCTACAGGAGGCAACCAACGATGGCCACCTGTACCTTCCCTACGGGGAATTAGTGGAAGAATCTGCCGAATTACTGGAAACCGAAAACGAACTGATAAGTCCGGCGATAGAGGAACTCACCGAAGAGGAAAGGATTATCCCGGAGCGGCAGCTAGGTGAAGACAGACCCCACTACCTCGCCCCTTTTTATTACGGAGAAGTCGGCGTGGTAAAAAGAATATCCGAGCTGATGGAGAATACTCCAAATATCAGCGAAGAGAACGTAGAGCAGTTCGTCGACAACTTTGCCGAGACCCGAGAGATCGATTACAACGAGGACCAGCTATCGGCGATGAAGAAGAGTTTGTTAAGTAAGGTACTTGTAATAACGGGCGGACCCGGCACTGGCAAGACGACTATCCTAAAAGGGATAATCGAACTTATGGAAAAGATCGATAAAGAAGTCAAGTTGGCCGCACCCACCGGGAGGGCTGCAAAAAGGCTCAGCCAAGCAACGGAGAGGGAGGCTGAAACCATCCACAGGCTGCTGGACTTTAAGCCCCCGAACAGGTACGACCACAACGAAACAAATAAACTTGAGGCCGATGTAGTGATAATAGACGAAGTAAGCATGGTAGACCTGCTACTTGCCAACAACCTGCTCAAGGCTATACCGGACAAAGCGAGGCTGATACTCGTCGGCGACAAGGACCAGCTTCCTTCAGTTGGGGCCGGAAACGTCCTCCGCGACCTGCTGGATTCGGAGGAGGTCCCTCAAGTGGAGCTTACCGAGATATTCCGACAGGCCAAACGGAGCCGGATAGTAAAAAACGCCCATCGGATTAATAAGGGAGATTTTCCGGACCTAAGAAACAGCAAGGAGAGCGACTTCTTCTTTATCGAGGAAGACGAACCAGAAACAGTGGCGGAAAAGGTCACTGACCTCGTGGCCAACAGATTGCGCAAGCAATACGATGTGATGCCCAAAAAGGATATCCAAGTCTTATCCCCGATGCACAGAGGTGAGGCCGGCGTGAACAATTTGAACAAGATGCTTCAGGACAGACTCAATTCCGGAGAGCCGCTGGATCTTCCTCTCTCCAGCCGGAAGTTCATTGTAAGTGACAGAGTGATGCAGATCAGAAACAACTATGAGAAAGAGGTGTTCAACGGCGACATCGGCAGGATAGTAAGCTCAAACGAGAAGTCCAGTTTTATGGTCCAGTTCTCTCCTTCCAAGCGGGTAAGCTATGATACCGGGGACCTCTCGGAATTGGTACTTGCCTACGCAGTCACCATTCACAAAAGCCAAGGTAGCGAGTACCCTGTGGTGGTTATCCCTCTGCTAACCCAACATTACATGATGCTTCAGCGCAACCTGCTTTATACTGCCCTGACCAGAGCTGAAGAACTTGCTGTAATCGTGGGCACGAAGAAGGCGGTTGGTATTGCCGTATCGAACGACAAGGTCGAGAATAGATATACTCTGCTGGCGGAGAGGCTTTCCCGGAAATGAGGTAAGGAAACGGTTACCTCAATACCCGGTCAAATATCAATCGCAACCATCAATACTATTACTGAGACAGAAGACATTCTACGCTGGGGCAAGTTGCCCCGTTAACCTATTTGAAACGGGAGAATGTTCTACCGGAAGAGACATATTCCTTTGTTAAAATTAGTGCATCAAGTGGTCCAAAATATTTAATCAAGGGCCTATTATAGGGTGTCCTGAGAGACTCATAATTAGGTTTTTGGTTGGTCTGGCTTACCCTGCTTTTGGTTAGGGTATTTGTAACTTTATGGAGCACTCCTTACTCTATGAAGTGTAATGAAAAGGATATTTACGGCTAATTTTACTAGTGCACGAATTGAGGCAATATTCAACACGAGAAAATTCGGCGATAGAACAACCTGTCCAAAATGTGGTTACGGCGCTTGTCCCGAAAAGTTGTACCAGTAGAAGTTGTTTTTTTGTGGGTTTCAGGAATTCTTCCTACTCCTGCAAATGACCTTTCGCTCGAACGTGCTTGATCAGCTTTCATCCTGAATCTCCTCTTCAATATAATCAATTGGTATCCGGTTTTGCAAGCTAGCGTGTCTTCTCCGGTTGTTCCAGTAATTTACCTGATCTTCAACTATAACTCTCAACTCTTCTAGACTTTCCGCTTCACAAAAAAGCGACTTGTTTGGACATTTAAAGTGGCCGTTGAACGACTCCATGTAAACGTTGCCTTTGGCTCCGTTCTCCGAGTAGGAGAGTTGTACGCTTTCTTCTATTAGTGTTTCATCTACCCAGTCGTTGCTGGTAAAGACCGAATCCTGATCCTGGTGGAGGATTGTTCCTTCCAAACTGGCATTGAAATTGTTGAAGGTCTCTCTTGTCTGACTCCAAGCAGTTAAAGCGACTTCTGTAGTCGGACTCTTGCCCA
>JAGXLB010000239.1 GCA_018334915.1 Candidatus Bipolaricaulota bacterium | reverse complement strand
TTTCCCCCACAGATATAATCAGCGCCGGGTCCCCCGTAAATTTCGTCTACACCTGACCCTCCAGCTTCGTCAGGTTCACCGCAGATAGTATCGTCGCCATTGCCTCCTTTTATAATGTCTCCTTTCTGACTACCAATTATAAGATCTGGCCCACTTGTTCCTTCTAGAATTGTAGTGCCGGGATAATAAACTTCACCATTTTTTGGACCCCCACGAATTTCGTAACTAGCTCCACTCTTCTTGACCCAAATGGTTGTCGTCGTTTCAGTAGGTGTAGAATTGTATTCACAGGAACTAGCCTCTCCGCAGGTACAGGATGGGGTTTGAACTTGATCAGCATATGTGGGAATTGAAATAGAAATAGCAATAACCAGTAGGGAAGAAAAGACGACCAGGAAGGTCTTTAATCGAAATTTAGTTAGATTTTTTTCCATTTTTCCCCGTTTGCAGTGGTAAATATGAGATTTAACTTTGAACTTATTAACTCTACTTTGTACTTTAACCTCTTCTAAAAATCACTTTTATTTCCTTCTATACTAATTAAGCTCAAAAAATCGTCGGATACTTTTTCTAGATCTATCCCTGATTCCGAGTCCAATCCCGATACAAGCGGTATATAACCCTTTCCACACCACCTAATTTCTTCTGACTGACTCGACGAAGTTAGAGGGGTCAATTCACCTTTCCCCGCTATTTGTTTGAAGGTGGTTTTACCCTCAAAACCTTGTGCATAAATTGAGGCATCTGTATTCGCTTCACCTTCCGAGCCTCCCCTACCACCCGGACTCGAGTTCGCCTTTCTCCCTATAAAAAGTTGACCGAAATTCGGTTCTAAGTCAAATTCTGCAGTACCCAGGAAACTGTGGTTCGGTTGTATGGTACCGGATTCAAACTGGGAGGAAAAGTCTGCGCCAGTGCCTTCTGAATCTAATTGGTCTTTTGATCTCTCTCCGATCATTACCCAATTTAACCCATCGTCTATTTCCTTTTCTTCATTCCCCCCATTACCTGGTTCCCGGGCATCCCTTGAAGAAAAAACAAGGGGAAAGATACCGGATTCGATCTCTTTTACCGTCTTTAACCACCGATCCCATCTATCCATATAATTGTCTTGACTGCAACTAGCCGGTAATAACACGGCGGTTCTATCGCCGAAAAGGGAACTGTCCGGATCGTCTGATAGCTGTAGAGGTCCATTGTTTCTTACTAAATAGGCTCGGCTGCCGATATAACCAAGGTTATCGGGAATTTCTTGCTTCGTGAAAGTAGCCAGGTACGTGATAAATAGACTTTCTCCGGGAGCGATAGAAGGGAGGTTTAAACTAAATACCCCGGTACCTTCATCGTACTGGGGAGAAATGGCTTTTCCTCCGAGTTTAATAGTTTCAGGGTTCAGGCTCAGGTGTCTACCCACGGGATTCACCAATCTTGGGCCGACAATTGTCTCGCCTGAGTTATTTTCGATATTTATGCCAAATTTGATCGCGGTTCCTTCCTCCAGGAACCTCCTCTCAGCCGAACCCCGTTTCGTGTCTTCTTCGGGAGACTCTTCGTCGCTTCCGCTTGTGATTAAGGATTTTTCGATCTTTAAATCATTCGGAACCGATTTGATCTCCTCCGCGCTGGCGTTGCTCCCGCTGGACGACCGCGTACGAGTAGGATCGTCGATAATTGCAGTATCCGGATCATTCGTGACTGCGGTCGGATAGTTGCTGGAGTACACGACCCCCTGACCACCAATATACCCGATACCTTCGGGTAATGCTTCTTTGACTTTTGCCTGGTATCTAATGTTTAGAGGAAAATTGAGAGAGTTTTCCTCCTCCCGGAAAACAACAGTGAGTAACTTTGCTTCACCGACATCAACTAGTTTTGGAACCCCCGAATTGGACGACAGTGAGTCACGGACGATTTCCAGATGGGGGCTTATTGGCTCCAAATACCTAATATTCTCAGGAGAACTTTCTGCAACATTATCTATAACTACTTCGTACTTGATAACGTCGCCGGCGTCCGCCATGCCGTTTCCGTTTTTGTCGACTGATATATCGTCGGTTTTATCGGCATTCATTAGAGGTACCGCCGGGGGGCAGATAGGTGTACAGGCTTCCTGGGTGGTTTCCGCTTCACCCGCGGCTCCCGCTTGCTCCCTTTCTGCTTCACCTCCGCCTCCGGTTCCTGCAGGAGGATCGTCGTCCAGTATTGTCCCTACTCCTTCCCCGTCGAGAATAACAGCGGTTCCAGTGGCGTTCTCCAAAATTACCCGAAAGGTCTCGTTTTCCTCCCCTGAGATGTCCTCTACGGTATCTATTGTAATGGTCTTCTCGGTTTCGCCGGGCTGGAAGGTTAAAGTGAGCGGGGATATTTCGGGTACACCTTCGTAGTCCTCCCCGCTGACTGCCGTATCGTCTACCGTGTAATATTGGACGGTTACCGTCTCCGTGACCTGATTGGTAAGGCTGACGAGGAACTCCAGCGGGTTGCCCTCGTACTGGGTGTCATTATTAATGATAATTGAGGCTGTATTGCTGTCGTCATCGGCAATCGTTCCTAAGCCGCGGTCGTCAGCAATCTTTGCCGGACCCTGTGGATTGGAAAGATCCACGTAAAACGTCTCGTCTCCCTCAACGTTATCATCTTCCAGAGTTTGAACTGTTATAGTAGCAGTTGTCTCACCGGGCTGGAAAGTTACGGTACCGCTGGTGGAAGTATAATCTTCCCCCGCGACGGCAGAACCGATCGCAGTTTCATAGTCAACTAATATCTCTTCATCGGCTTCTCCGGAAAGTGTAACGGCAAATACCGCCGTTTCTCCCTCGATAACGGTAACATCATTAATATTTATCTTCTGGTTTATGATAATAGTCAGCGTTGCTTCCACGCTGCCCTGTGTGTCAGCTCTTATGGTATTCGACAAACTAAAGGTAATTGGTAAAACAAATATTAAAACTGACACCCAGACTAATATTCGTCTCATTTATGGCCCTCAGATTGGGTCTATTTCAATTCTGTAACACCTTAAATATTGTATTTTGTGAGTTTTCGCTTTTAAGCTCCATTCCGGTTTATGAATACCAATCTTTCTTAAATTCTTCTGATCTATCCACTAGGCAGAAGGATCAGTGATGTTAACAGTAACTATAAATTGAATTTCATCCCCCGAGTTAAAATCTTTTTGTAACTTGGAAGGATCAATATTTAGTGAATATTCTTTCGATTCACCAGGTGTTCCATTGAGGTTGATGTTATTCTCGGTAGAAAAATCGGCATCTAAGTTGGTAATAGAGCCGGTATCAGGATCTCCATTGATGAATCCTTTTACATTGCCGTTATAGTCAGTCTCACTATCGACTTGTACAGGATCCTTATTTAAACTAGTTGGATTAGCATTTGTTAGGTTTGCATTATAGCTAATTCCCACACTATATTGGGTCATAGCTACAACGTCCACAGTAAAGGATCCCGCAGATAAAATTTCAGTAGATTCATCAGTATTCCACGTATCAAGTTCCGTATCCTGATTAATTGTGTTATCCTCAGTACTATCAGTAACATCAACATCGATTACATCCGACAAGGTCAAGAATGAACTAACAGATTTACTGGTATCTGCAGTGACCGCCACCGAAAAAATAAGAACTGCACTTAATAATCCTACCACAAATATACTTAGCCTCTTCATCAGAAGCACCTCCTAATGGTGTTATTAAAAGTTTAGATATTTAAGGAAAGCATCCGGCAGCTTAGCTACCATTAGGAGTTGCGGTAGCCCGACTACCCACCAGGTTCAAAGTTTTTGGATTTTATCGGCTCATTTTTATAACTCTACAAACCCGAAGAACTCA
>JAGXLB010000054.1 GCA_018334915.1 Candidatus Bipolaricaulota bacterium | reverse complement strand
GGAGATGCGGAAAAAGCACGGAAAGGACAACAGGAGCAAGGAAATCCAGAAAGCCATAGAGATGTTGGTCAAAAAATGGAAAAGACAGGAGTTAGAACGGGAATGCGAAGAAGCTTCCAGGGGAATCGGTTTTGACGTAAAAGACAGCTACGAAGCTCAGGGCAAAGCGTTGGAATCAAGGACCTCGTAAGAAATGGTCCGCCGTGGAGACCTACACTGGGCGAATCCACCCAAGTTAGGAAAACATCGTTTCCTAATTGTCCAGGATGATTCCTTCAACAGGAAATTCGATGAAGTCCTGGCAGTACCGATAGTTTCGGTGAAAAGAGAGGAGATCCACTCATGGGAAGTTGAAGTTCCTGAGGGAACTTTCCCGGAACCGTCAATAGTAAACTGCAGCGCAATCGTTCTGATTGAAAAATCGGACTTGGAAGATTTCATTACAACTTTGGATGAAAAGACTATGCAAGGCGTGGATTATGCCTTGAGCATCACTTTGGGGCTTCAGGATTGGTGAGGCTCAGCTAGGTCTTTGTCGTAAGTCTCTTTTTGATGACCTGAGTTAGCCCCAGTTCTTTAAATTAATTTCTCCACTTAATTGAACTCTTAAAACACCCGGTAAATTTCGCCAATTATCCCTAATCTCCTTCACCCGATCGTAGAAGACGGTCTTGCCGCCCTGGTAGGGCTTGTCCTCATCTTCTCTTGCCTTCTCCAGCATCCGCTTTACGGTCAGCTCCTGTTTGATCCAGCGTCTTATATATTCAACGTATTTATCCACGATTGACCCCATATCTTTCCTCCGGTATTCTTTGTCCGTTGGTTCTTTCAGTACCCGGCGGACGGTCTTTCGAGTATGACCCGTCAGCCGGGCGATCTCCGTTATTGATACTCCCTTTTTCTTCAAACACTTGATCGTTGATCTTTCCACTTTTTTCAACAACTGCTCCTTCACCAACTCCGGTGTTTAGGTTTTGGGTCATACTACCACCTTGTTGGTCAAGTTTAACGGTAATTTTCAGCAAAAATTTTTGGGTCATTTCTAACAATAATTTACAGTAGGTAAAGGTAGCAAAGTTAAATTTACCTACCAGACCAGGGAAAAGGACGGCAAGAAGTTCAAAAACATAACAAGTCTGGAGCCCGTAAAGGAACACAAGCCGGACTACACGGACAAACGGATACTGGCCCTATCGATAAGTGGCTGGTTGCTAAACAAACGGGAGGAGGAAATCGAGCTACTTGACCTGCTCAAAAAGGCCAGACGGATCCACGCCTGGCTCAAAGGTGATCCGGATGCAATTGATTGAAATGAAAGCGAAAAATAAAGTTAATACGTGGTATGTCGGGAGCCTTTCAATTGGCACTTAATCCGTAATACTGGCACCGGCAGCGTTCGCAACTATCTCTTCTTGTGTAACGTCATCTCTATCGTGTTCTGAAACTATCTTTCCTTCGCGGAGAACAAGTATCCTGTCTGACATCGAGAGAAGTTCCGGTAGTTCAGAAGAAACCAATATTATTCCTTTTCCCTCCGCGGCGAGGTCGTTCATTAAGTTGTAGACTTCAACTTTAGTCCCGACATCAATGCCTCTGGTCGGTTCGTGGAGAAGAAATACGTCTGCATTGCTTGCGAGCCATTTGGCAAGAACAACTTTCTGTTGATTTCCTCCACTGAGGAATTTTACGTGCTGGTCTAATGATGGAGTTGCAATTTCCAGTTCTTTTATAAACTTTTCTGCAATTTTCTCTTCTTCGGTTAATCTTAACCAACCGGAATTGGATATTTCTTCAATATCAGCCATCGTTATGTTTTCATCCACCTGCAGAGTTTCTACAAGTCCGTTATGTCTATCCTTAGTTAGTAAGGCGATGTTATTTTTTACAGCGTCAACTGGGGACCTTAGATTTAACGGCTTTCCATCAAGCAAGATACTGCCGGATTTTACTTCCCTCAGCCCGAAAATAGCTTCCAAAAGTTCACTTCGGCCCGCGCCAAGCAATCCTCCTAGTCCGAGTATTTCTCCCCTCCTCAGAGAAAAACTTATACCTTTGAGCTTTTTTGTTGTGAGGTCCTTTACTTCTAATATAGTTTCTTTTGGTTCTATTTCCTCTTTTGGATACTGATTTTCGAGTCTTCTCCCCACCATCATTTTAACTAGCTGGTCTTCATCGGCTTCCGCAGCAGGCAAGGTGTTAATGCTTTTGCCGTTTCTCAGAACGGTAATGCGGTCTCCGAGTTCAAAAACTTCCTCCATTTTATGGGTAATGTAAATAAAAGAAACATCTTGCTTTTTTAGTCTGTTAATTGTATTAAAAAGTTTTTCCTGCTCTGCTTCAGTCAAGGCAGATGTGGGTTCATCGAGGATAATTAGATCGGCTTCATGAGATATTATTTTTGCAATCTCTACCAATTGCTGTTTCCCTAAACCTAACTCTTCTACTTTTTTACTCGTGTCAAAATTCACACCTAGAGTCTCAAGAGCTTCGTTTGCTCTCCTGTCGATACTGTCCCAGTCTAATACCCCCAACCTGTTTTTCGCGATATCCGATCCAAGGACAATATTTTCGGCAACTGTTAAAGTGGGGACGAGGCTTAATTCCTGGTAGACCATGCCAATACCAAGCTCTAATGCTCTCTTAGGTGTGGGTACGTTTATTTTTCTGCCGTTATATATTATTGTTCCGGAGTCAGCCTGTTGGGCACCGCTTAATATCTTCATTAGAGTAGACTTGCCAGCTCCGTTTTCTCCCAACAGCATATGTACCTCGGCCCGTCCAACCTCAATATTCACATGGTCCACTGCGTGTACTCCGGGAAAACTTTTATCAATATCTCTTAATTCTAAAAACGTATCCATATTGCTCTCCGATCATGACCTAGCCCGCAATCTATCAAATAATATTGCTCCGAAGATGACTATTCCCCTGACTGCGTTCTGCCAGAAACTGGGAACGCTCATCAGGTTTAGACCATTACTAATAACACCGAATATCAAAACTCCAACAAAGACACCCCACAATGAGCCCTTGCCACCCGATAAACTCACCCCACCTATGACAACAGCAGCAATAGCGTCGAATGGAGCGCTTTCAGCAATAGATGGAACTGCTGAGCTTAACCTCGCCGTCATAATTACCCCTGCCAGTGCCGCAAGTAACCCGTTAATCCCGTAGGCAAGAGCTTCATATTTGATTACATTTACACCGGAAAGTTTAACTGCGTCTCTGTTTCCACCGATTCCGTAGATAAATCTGCCCAGGGTAGTGTATTTGAGGACCAGTACCCCTATAAGTAATACACCCAGTGAAATAATTACAGGCACGGGGAAAGGACCAATGTATCCTGAGCCGAGAAATCTAAAGCTCATCGGGATGTTGCTGACCGGGTAACCGCCGGTGTAAATAAATGCAAAGGCCCTTGCAGCAAGCATCATTGCTAGGGTAACTATGAATGCAGGTAACTTGAGCCAAGCAACTGCTAAGCCATTAAATAACCCCAGGGAAAATCCAATTGCCAGGCCTATTAATACTGCCGGAAACATTCCCACTGTTGGCATTAACCCTGCCATAATAACCGCTGAAAAGGCAAGCATTGCACCTACGGAAACATCTATACCGCCGGTTAGTATGACGAAAGCTGTACCTACACTAAATATCAGATTTACCGAGACCTGTCTTAGGATGTTTTTAAAGTTATTGATAGTCAAAAAGTCGGGTGAAATGATTGATAGGGCGGCGATCAATAAAATCAGCGGCAAAATAACGCCGGAAGACTTGACTTTTTGGTAAACATTCTGCCCGATTTTTTCCATCGGGCTTTTAGATTCTGTATTTTCGACAGATTTACTTTCACTCATAGCTATTCTCTCTTTTCTTGTACTTCTTCGTAAGTTGGTAGAGCTTTCTGAGCGCCCTGTTTTATGACAGTTAAACCCGCTACCTTATTGGCGAAAGTTACTGCTTTGGATATGTTCGATTGGCGAGCGAGATAAACTGCGATAGCTGCGTTAAATGCATCCCCGGCCCCGGTGGTATCGACAACTTCATCACTCAACTTTTGTGCGGGAAAATGTTTATGTACTCGGTCATTTATCACGACAGAGCCGTCAGAACCAAGTGTAATTACCGCAGTACCGATTCCCCAATCGAGGAAAGTTTTTCCTTCTGAGAGTGCATCATCCACTGATTCGATTTTTGTATCCAATAAAGCCGATGCCTCAGTTTGGTTTGGAGTTAATACGTCAGCAAACTGAAAAAGTTCATCTTTTGGAATGTCCTGGGCCGGGGCAGGATTTAGAATAACCTCCATTCCATTTTTTGCGGCTGTTCTGGCAGCATAATTGACTTTACTTACAGGTGGTTCGAGGCCGGAAAGAAATACGTCGCCCTCCCCGGCAGAAGAGAGAGCTTTCTCTATGGATCCCTCATCAATCTTCGCCGCGGCTCCGGGTGAAAAACCGATCATATTTTCACCTTCGGGATCAACGAAAATTAGTGCGGTACCTGAATGCTCCGTTTCTAGAACACCAACATAATCCGTTTTCACTCCATACCCTTCCATCGAATTTAGCAGCTGTTGGCCTATAGCGTCATCACCTACGTTGCTCATCATATATACGGAGCCGCCAAGCTTTGCGCCAGCTACGGCCTGATTGCCACCCTTGCCACCGGGATTGATTAATAATTCACTACCCTTTACCGTTTCTCCTTTATCCGGTAGTTTGGGTAGGGATAGTACGTAGTCCATATTCATACCGCCGAGTACATAAACATCCGACATAATTATCTCCCCGTAGTTAATTAACCGTAATTAATTAAAATGTAACCCCAGAAACCAGCATAATATTGGCATAAGGGGTCAACTCACCAGTTCTTACCATACCCTTCATTTCTTCGCCTTCCTCCGCTCCTCTTAATACTAAGTGTTTAAACTTTGGATGTGGAATAACGGAGACTTTGATATCATTTCCTTTGTTGTCCAGTTTGTTAACCATTTTCATCAGTTGCTTGTGAATTTCAGGGCTCACTTGCTCGGTCTCCTCGGCGATGATTACCTCTTCTATCTCCAGTTCATTCAAAATAACATCTACTACATCCACCATTTTGGGGAGATTTGGCCCAACTGAGACGTCAACCACACTAACGTCATCGTTTAACGGTAAGGGGAATCCTCTGTCGGTTACTGTGAGCCTGTCTCCGTGCCCCATCCTCGCTACTAACTCAGAAATTTCCGGATTTAATATGCCTTCAGGTTTCAACAAAATCACTCCTCAAAATATTTTTTCGTTGCTTCTTTCAGTGCTAAACTTCATTCACGAACTTCTTTACCCTCGATCCAGAGACTGGCTTGTCCCATTTACCGTTTTCCTTAAAGTAACTTCCCACAATACAGCCATCTATATGGTCGGAATACTTAGAAATGTTTTCAGCAGTTAAGCCGCTGCCAACTAAGACTGGCAACTCGGATTTAGTTTTTAGATCAGCCACCGATTCCGGAGCAGGGGATTTACCGGTCTCTTCTCCAGTAACAATAACAGCATCCGCTTGGTAGTTAGCGGCGTCTTCACAGCGTTCAGCCAGGGTCCTGTCTTCGGTAATGACATGACTGCCGTGTTTAACCATTATATCAGCAAATACTGTAACGCTGCTTCCTACCAACTTCTTTTTAAGGTCAAGGACTTCGTTGGCAATTCCCTCTATGTAGCCGACATTTGATATATAACCGTTGACCCAGCTAAATACCCTTATCCATTGAGCGCCTACCGCTTCGGCAACGGCGAGGGCCTGTAAGCCACCATTTAAATGGCAATTAATTCCAATTGGTACTGAAACAGAGTCTTTGACTTTTTGTGAAACTGCCGTTAATCCGGCAACAGTTTCAGGTCCTATTTCTTCACCCCTGGCATAAGGAAAATCCCACATGTTTTCCACTTGTAATCCATCAACCCCGTTAGCCTCCAGAGTTTTTGCCTCTTCAACTGCTATATCTGTTATTTCACTCATGTCTCCGGATTCGTACCTATAAGATCCCGGGAGCGGCCTGGCATGGACCATTCCAATCACGAATGGCTTCTCTCTATCTGTAAATCTTATCATTGGTACCTCTCTTCAGTCTTCTAAAGTTTGTAATAGTAATAGTTAGAAGAGGAGGGGCAGCTGAAAAAATGCCCCTCCACTGGTTGGTTACTCGTACCGGAGTTTACTTGTATTCTTCAACGTTCTCGACATCAACGATTGTCGGTCTCATAGCGATGTAATGCTCGGTACCCCATGGCCAGGGTCTCATCTTTAATGCAGTCTCGAAAGTCTCGCCATTAAGGATTTTATGTGCTATTTCAACGCCTTTGTATCCTTCTTTATAAGGAAATTGTTTTACTGAGAAGGACATGTTTTCGTTGCTAATTGAGTCCAATGCATCGGGAGTTGCATCAAAACCGCCAACATATACCTGATCAAGCCTTCCCGCACCCATCAATGCCTGTACTGCTCCAAGAGCCATTTCATCATTTGCCGCCCATACTGCGTCTATATTTGGATTACCTACCATAATATCTTGCATGGCGGTCATACCTTTGGATCTATTCCAGTCAGCTGGAGTTGAGGCAACTATTTCTACATCCGGATTTTCCGCAATAACTTTTTCAAAGCCTCCAACTCTTAACATGCTATTAGTATCACCAGCCGGACCCTCAAGAACTACAACTTCTCCGGATCCATCTATCAATTCTAAAACTCGTTCCCCCGCAAGTTTTCCACCTAGTTCCTGATCGGTTCTAATTGTAGCAGCGACTCTGGGGCTACCTGCTGATGTATCGACGCCTATCACCGGTATTCCCGCCTTTACTGCTGCATCGGCCGCTTCTCCGGACGCAGAACTACCAGTAACTATTGAGGTAATTAATAACGCATCCACGTCTTTCTGGATGAGGTCCTCTACCTGAGTTTGTTGATTATTTTGATCACCGGAAGCGTCAAGGCTAACGACGTCATAGCCGAATTCCTCAGCTGCATCTTCGATCCCGTTTTTAGCTGCTATCCAGTATGGGTTTGTCAAATTACGGGCAGCGTATCCGATCGTAACCTCATCGTCGGTTTGAGCAACTGCACTCGAGGTGAACCCAGTAATTAATCCGCCAACTAGAAAAATGAATACAAATGATGTAAGTAATATAGATACTTTCTTTGTCATTTTGACCCCCTTATAAAAGTAAATGTAAGATTAAAAGTGCTTTGAAATTATCGTTTAGGCTTAATCTTTTGGAGCAGTATCACCTCCAAAATTTATGCAAACGTTTGCAATAAGCAGTATAAATAAAAAATATAATTTTGTCAAGGTTGACCTTCCAAGTCCTTTCACCCGGATTTAGGCTTTCTTGTGGTATTTCTTACTACCAATTTTGGAGTTAGTTCTCTTTGAATTGACTGCTCCTTTTCATTTTCCGAGATGTCTATTAAAGATTCAGCGGCATCATAACCCATAGTATATATGGGTTGAGATACTGTGGTAAGCATAATTCGGGGCAAGCTAGCATAGGATATATTGTCATAACCAACTATCGAAACATCTTCAGGGACGACTAACCCATCTCGCTCCAGAGCTTCAATTGCACCGAGTGCTATTATATCGTTTGCGCAGAAAATGGCAGTGAACTTATCTTGTTTTGAAATATAAGCGGAGGCCATATTATGCCCTGCCTCTTGAGTGTATTGGGCGTGGGATACAATAGAACGGTTTATCGGTAATCCGTGTTCTTTCATGACCTTCTCGAATCCGACTCTCCTATCTTGAGCGGAGCTAAAGTCATCTGGGCCGCCTATAAAACCGATTTTTTCGTGGCCAAGTTCAACCAGGTGCTCTACGGCCAGTCTACCGCCTTTGATATCGTCGACTTTTATAAAGTTAGTTTCCAATTCACGGCTTATTCTACTGATCAGCATTATCGGCACGGAACTGTTATTTAGTTCTTTCAGATAAGGATCGTTCACCGTTGCGGATGCAAGTATAATGCCATCAACTTTCTTCCTCCTAAGCAAGGTTTCAAACCGTCGCTCCTTTTCTAAACTAGCCTCTGTGTCACCGAGAAAAACCCCATAACCCAGTTCATTAGCTCTATCTTGCACACCCCGAGTCAGCTCGGCATAATACGGGTTAGAAATATTGGGAATTATCAAGCCCAGCGCGCCAACCCCTACTCCTTTAACCAGCCCGCTGGCAAGGTCGTTTTTTTTATAATTCATTTCTCGAGCAATTCTTTTGACTTTTCTACGGGTTTCCTCCCCGATAAGGGAACTGTTATTTAATGCACGAGAGACAGTCGAAGGAGATACGTCTGCTTCCTCAGCGATATCTTCAATTGTTGTCATTATTACACCTATTTTTTGTTTTTTCCAAACGTTTGCAAGTTTCCTAATTACTATAATAGTAGAATGTGTTGGAGGTTCAATCCCCAGTATTTAGAGCCTAAAAGTTCTCGCGCATGGTATCTAATAAGCCGGTAATCTAGACCAAAGACCATAATGTGGTAGAAGTCAGTATTGTCTTCGAAGTTATTAGGGGTATCTTACAGGCACTGAGCTCTTTCAGTCTCCGGCGGCTAACTCGTCATCACCTCTCCGGGGAGAGTTTGACTTCTCCAGCAGCGGCAAGGCAGTCCCCAGTTCTTCGAAAGTCCTGAAGTTTTCCTGTCCGAATAAATCTAGATCCGCGGTTTTAAGTGCTTGGACCGCGGCTGAATACACAATAGACAAAATACGGTCTCAACGGTCGTTATATTGGCTAAGAACTTCGACATTTTTGTAAGCCGATTGGACTCCTTTACAGCGTTTGGCTATATTATTTTATAATTCCTCCAGATATAACTTACTCTGAAAGGGAGACTCTGGGGAGCCCCAGAGTATAAACTTATTAATTGGTGTACTTCTTGTGTAGATCAGTGGTAGCTTTTTGAGCAGCGTCGATCAACTGATAACTAATGGTGAGGCTGTTAATAAGGGGTGAGTTCACCCTAATACCCATATCATTTGCTTCTCTCTCGGTCCAGCCAGCAGATCCGATCGAAAGATCGCCAAAGCGAGTGGAGAAGATTCCCACTGGTTTTTTTCATTCCTCTTCTTATTCCAGCTAGATTTGCCCCTGCTACTCTACCTTCCGTAGCACCAACTGAGGCTAACCTTATTTGCCTAGCCTCTCCACATAAATGGCACTCTTTCCTTGCACAATACCCATCGGCAAAGATGCTTTAATCACTGGTTCTCATGAAGTCATCAACCCAGATTCCAACCTGAGAATCAGCCTTCAGGCCGGCATCCAGCGTGAGCTGAACGTTGGGTTTGACACCAATACTGAGAATAACAGCATCCCCGTCAATTTTTTGCCCATTCTCCATTTTAACGTGTTCCACTTCCCCGTTCCCTCCAAAGGATTTTGCCTCTCTTCCGGTCAGTACTTTAATTCCTCTTTCAGTTAATTTATCCTCAACTTGCTTACAGAGTTCTTCATCACGGGCCAGGTTCAAAGGAAAAGGTAAAGACTTCCTACCAGGTCGATCACAGGGTAGTCAAGTTTCAGATGGAAGAAGGAGCCAGACTGGTCCGCGAGGAAAGCCCGGTCTTTGACGGTCGCGGCAAGTACTTAGGTTATGTGACTAGCTATGCCAAAGTCGGCGAAATACAGATCGGAATGGCTTACGTCAAGAAGAACGACAAGACGGAAGTGTGCAACACGATAAATAAAGTACCATCGCTCGCCAGGGAGTAAACGGGTGAATTAGAGCTCGGTTCGAGAAATAGAATGCCGATGCCGTTCAAAGCCGAGATCTTGCCACGGTTTCGATAAGCGAGTTGCTTCCAGATAACTGACCGGCATGTATCGGACTGGAATATCTTCACGACCTAATTTCTCACGGCAAAGAGGAGTATAGTATTAAGTGAAGTGCACATAAACGAAATAGAGGTATTCTAGGTTTATTTGAGGCGAACATGCGCATTTGCAAGGTTTATATACACCGTTGATAAAGGGTAAGGTTATTTGCCGTTTTTAGATATTTTCCATTTTCAGAAGGTAGGAACTGGACCCGGAGGTCGAAATAAACGTCCGGGTCCAGTTATTTATCGCGAGAGCTTCATACAGGGATGAAGGTTTTGGGATCAGTTTTCCAGCTCCAGTTCGTCGAGCTTTTCTGGATTGAAGTAGTCGGCTGGCAACTGTTTTTCTTGCCGGTTAAGTATTTCTATTTCCGTCTTGCTGCTATTGAGTCTGTTTTTGACTACGATTTTGTGGCCCAGATATCCGACACGGTCTTTGCGCAGGTCGGATACTTGAAGGACCCGCTCAGCTTTTTCCTTTTCGTTGTAAAACAACGCTTTCAAAGTAACAAACTCCTCTTTTTGTACCCAGGCTTTTATTGATCTCCAGTTTGTGTCTTCAGAGGAAGGTTTTAGTGAAAGAACATAAGAGGGAAGCTCTTCCCCGTCGATATTTATTGTTTGTTCTTCGATTACCTGGGCATTATAGTCCTCTGACAGGCTTAGCCCTTTACTTATTTCTTCTTTAGTTAAGTTGCTATTTGCAAATTTTTGTTCATTGTTACCGCTGGCCTTGACTTCCTTGGTTATGCTTAAGGCCGGGAGGTAGTTCCAAATTCGAGAATCTTTCCCTTCCTCTTGTTTGCTTAAAAGCAATGTGCCTTTAACATCTCTTGGTTGTAAGTAAGACAACAAAAGAGCCGTGCTTTCAGTAGTATCTTTAGTGAACAGTTTGAACTTGTAGTTTTTTACCCTTCCTTCGGTAGTATGGACAGTTAAACTCAAGTTTATTACCAGGTCTTTCTTTCCTCCTGCTGTAAAAGTGTTGTCGCCCGTTTTTTCCAAAATCTGATCTCCGTCCAAGTCGTCACCAACGAGCACAACTGAGCAGCTAAATACCAGTAAAATGGCTAAAAATAAGACCGCGTAGTGGTTAACTTTAGTTGAAGACATGTTATCACTCCTTTGTAGGGGTTATTCTGTCCTGTTTTTTTCTGCGTTATCTTCTTCTCCTCCATCTAACCAATTCGGTAGTTCTTTGTGGAGGAATTCAGGATCAAAATACAACAGAGTTGCTGGTATGATGAAAAGGGCTGTGGTTGAGCTTATCACCATCGTTAAGGCTATTATCCAGCCAAAAGTAACTAGAGCACCAAAGTTTGAAAGGCAAAGGACCAACATGCCAGCTGTGAGAGTTATAGCATTAAATGCAATCCCTTTGCCGGAAGTGGTTAAAGTTCTCTGGAGGGCTATCCCGTGATCTGCTCCCCGGCAGATTTCGTTACGGTAGCGGTTGATGAAGTGAACCCCGTAATCGACCCCCACCCCGATCACGATCGAAGCCACCATGGCTGTGACGAGGTCGAGGTTTACACCGGTTAACCCCATTAAACCGAAGTTGAACCCGATGGTGAAAATTAAGGGTAATAAGGCTATTAAGCCGCCCGTTAACGTGGACATCATCAGGGCGACGATAAGCCAAACAACCACCAGGCTAGTAGCCAAACTTTTTACCTGGTCTCCTATTACTTTGTTGCTCAACTCTATGAAGATTTGGGGAATACCCACTATGTTTATTTTCAGGTCGTCTGAAAAATTTTTATCGAGGTAAGCGTCTATTTCGTTCACCAGTTCACGAATATTTTTGGTTGTTGTTGATTCAATTCTCACTGATACTCGACCCTTCCGGTAATTTGCCGAGGCCACGTTGGCCTGCGAGGGACTTCCTCCCCCCATCTCGTACAGGAGAATTTCCTGAGCAACTGCTTGTGAATTGGAAGGCACTTTATAATGCTCTTCGGCATCACCCCTTAGGGAATAGTTGACTTCTTTGACAGCATCTGCCAGGGAGGAAGTGGAGCCCACGTAGCGTAGTGACTCTACGTGATTCTGGAGTTCAGAAAACTTTTGCAATAATTCAGGATCCTTTAAGCCGTTTTCCTCGCCAGTATCTATAACTATACCTAGCTCCTGACTACCTCCAAATTTATTACCTATGAAATCCATTGCCTCAACGACTGGACTTCTGGAATGGAAATACTTTGCGATATTGGTTTCCACTTGTAGTGATGGAATCCCGAAAAGAAAGACTATGAATACAATCATGGCCAGTGCCAATACTGCTCTTTGGTGCTTTTCGATTACTTTCCCCATTCCTTTTAGAAAAGTCTCGGTTTTCCTCTGGAGCCAGCTGCTACTCGGCGCTTCTTCTCTCGATTTGAGAGCTAACAGAGCGGGCAGGGCCACTAAGGAGAGAATTAAAGCAATTATTACTCCAATTGCCGAAAAAAGACCAAAGTTCTTTATGGGGTTTAGGAAAGCTGTAAGCAATGATAGGAATCCCGCTGCAGTGGTTAATGAGGTCAATAGAACTGGTACATTCATCTCTTCCATGGTAGCTTGGACTATCTCAGTTGGAGAGACGTCCTCTGATAGCTCGCTTAGCTTTTCGTAGTATTCATTTAGAACGTGAATACCGTAAGCGCTTCCCAGTACGGTTAGCAGCACCGGTAAGAAAATGGAAACGATGGTTAGGGGAATATTGAATAGCGCCATCAGCCCGAGGGTCCAGATATTTGCTACCAGGACAATTCCCAGAGGGAGGAGAACCCCTCCTACCGTAGCGAAGGAAAGCCCCAGCACTGCTATCACCACAGCCACCGCAATGGGGAATAATAATTTCAGATCGTTTTTCATGTAACGATCCGTATAGTGAATGAGTGCTGAATCACCGGCTATCTTTGTATTTAAGCTGGATTCGTAGTTTTCAGTTATTGTTTCTACCTGATTCATCAGGTCGTGTAGTTTTTCAGTATTGCCGGTGACTTTGGGATCGACTTCCAGAACTATTAAACCAGCCGACCCGTCTTTCTTCATTAGGTTACCTTTAATTTGTTCTTCATTCAGCACCCTTTGCTCGTACTGCTGAAGGGATTCTTGATCTTCTGGGGGCCGTGATAAAATGGACTCTACTTTTATTGAATTAGCTATGCCCTTAATTAGTTCAACATTTGTGGGGCTAGTTATCCCGCTGATTAATCCACTTTCCTTTAATTTTCCGAACTCTTCTGTCAAGGAATAGAGATCGTTTAGGTCCTTCTCATCAAAGAAGGACGTAGTTGGTTCCACCGCTACCATGACTACGCTTTGGGAGCTGAAGGAGTCCTTCGCGTCTTCGTATTGGCTAACGGCAGGGTTGTCCAGGGGAAGCATGTCCTGAAAGTCAGCCAGGAAGTTAATTTGGGGCACAAACCAAAGCAAACCTAAAGTTATGGCTGCAAGGAGGATAAGTACTGGTACAGGATGATCAGTGATATATTTTGTAAGTTTATTCATCTAAACCTCCCGAAGAAGTCTTTCAGTTAAGAAAAGTCTTAAAAGCTTGGGCTTTTCCTTAAAGCTTATTTTTATGTTCCTTAAATGCTTAGGCGATGAGCTCTTAATTCGAAGATTCGATGCCATGCCATAGCAAATTCGTGAGTTGGCGCGGACCGTTATCCAAAAACTCCTCTGTGAGTTCTAGTTTGCCAGCTACTGCTTTTAAAGTTACAGTTTCTACCGCACCCAGCAGCGCGTAAGCTGCTACTCTGGGGTTGCATGAAGTAACTTCTCCGGTCTCAATACCTCGCTGGAAAAGGTTGGTTAAGTAATTAGCCAGTTCGTCGTAAAGCCTATTGAACTCTTGCTGAAAGGCCTTGTTTGGTTGTCTCAATTGGTTGAGTACTAGCTTACCTCGTGTCTCGTTTTTCTGGACTCGTTCCAAGTGCATCCGAAGAACCTTTTCCAACTGCCATTTGACCGGTAAATTGCTTTCGTTAAGTTCCTGTATCGTTTTTTCCCTCTCCTCCAGGGCCCGACGAATCATTTTAAGCATAATCTGGTTTTTGTCTTCGTAATGATGATAGATTGTGCCAATAGCGACTCCAGCTTCTGCAGCGAGGTCCCTCATGCTGGTTTCGTGGAAACCTTTGTTGGAGAAGAGTTCGACTGCAGCATCCTCTATCTTTTGTTCAGTGGTTTTTTCTTTTGAAGTATCAGTCATAAGTTCACCTCTCGAATGAACGTTCGTTCGACAACATTATACTAGGGTCTCGGCTGGCCCAATTCAAGTCAGTCCCCCCGAGAAAGTTAGAATTCTGTAGACTGCAGTTTGATAGAATTGCTAACTACTATATATTGTCAAATAACTCATATAGTGCCAATTTTCTTGAGAAATTTGACATTTGTTTCACCAAAACTTGCCGAGGAAGCCCCAGGGCACCCCCTGGGGAGGAATCGGCTGGTTTACTTAACTTGATACGAGGTACCCAGCAGTCAATTCGCCCTGATTATTCAGGTTCGGTACTGGTACAAGACCAGTTCCGAATTGACTGCTGGGTGCTGTGTCTTCTTTTGTAAAAGAACAAAATCCGTAGTCAAATTTGCTTTTCTA
>JAGXLB010000238.1 GCA_018334915.1 Candidatus Bipolaricaulota bacterium | reverse complement strand
GGAGTTGGTAGCGGGAAGACCGTCTTCCTCTCGGGCGGTTTGCAGCAACATTCTTGCATTATTGACAAACCGGACGTCGTTTGCCTCGGCATCGGAAAAATTATCACGTACCGTTACCGGACTATCCGGGCCTGGCCAGTCAGTATTGAGGAGAAGATATGCCTGTTTCGGAGTCAACCCGCCAAGTTCGTTCTGCGGAGTACGGTTGTACTCGTCCATCTTTTCTTCGACGGCTTCTTCCAGCTCTTCCTCGGACTCTATGTGGTCAAATTCGCCTTCTTCAAAGAGGTCGTCAAGCATTGTAATACCACTCCGTGGATATCTTAGCTATATTTTACTACTCAACATACTCCAAATCATGTGATTCGCACCATCTTCTGGCTATCTCCGCAAACTGTTCTTTTCTGAAATCGAACCAGTCTTGCCTGATCCCGTAGTGAATGATTTTATCTTTGAACATCCGGAAAGCTCCTCGACCGTGGATTGCGTTCAGGAGGTCGTTCCGGATATTTTCTTCTTCGATCGTGTAGCAGAAGTCCTTCATAATTTCCCACTCGTGAATGTCAAAGTTGGACGGTATCCTTAGGTATTTGTCAGAGGTAGAGACCATAACGTCTCTGGCTTGCTCGTAAGCTTCCTTCTGCCAGTCCTGGGAGTAATCCTCTTTTGTCATCCCATCCTCGATATCGCCGAAAAACCTCTCTTCAACCAACACGAATTCACCGGTCTCTCGATTAAAATATACGGGCATTTCGTCCATCTGGGCTTCCATCTGTCCGACGAGTTCGTATAACTCTACCTTGTACTGGCCCATAAAAAGAACCTCCCTTGGTCCATGGAACCTTCGGTTTTCACCATTCTTCCTCCCGCATAAGAATAATAACCAAAACTGGGTTGTTCTACACATTTTGTTGACTTCCGCACAATACCCAGTCCTCTGAGTGGAGTAGCGCGGTTCGGGGCTTTACCATCAATCATTAGTTCAACGAGAATGGGGAGAAGGAAAAGATCGAAGACAGCCTATCCGGCATATTGTTCGATGACAACCTACCGGGCGAGCACAGGGACACGCCCTACTATTGTTCGAGGAACATTCTCAAACAAAGTAGCCGCCAGTCCCCGTTTGTTTCGATGCAACATTCCGGCTGAGCAGAGGCACCCCGCCTGCTGTTTTGAGCTTAAGAACAACCCTAAAACCGTGCAAAAAACAAGCAGTCCACGAGCCTTTTTTGAAACAAGCAGCCCCCGGTCCCCGTGCCGGGGGCGATTTGTGGTTTGCAACCTAACGGGCGAGCACAGGGACACGCCCTACTATGGGTAGTGTATATCTCGTCTGAGCGCGGGGACTCAGCCTACTTTGGTGGCTTAAGATTTCGGCTAAAGAGTGAACTATCCCGGGGCAAGCAACGACGTAGTTTACTGTAGGTCGAATTCGATAAATCGGTCGAAGAGAGATGTCTTCCGGAATTGGGGATCGAAGTCCTCGATTCCCTTTATCCCCAACTTGCGTCCTTCCAGCAGTGCAAACTTACAGAGAGGCTTCAAGATTATTATGGAATAAGTAAGTGCCAGGATATCTTCTCCTCTCTGGTCCGCCAGTTCGAAGATGGAAGGAAGAAGCATTCTATCGGCAAGTATATCGACTTTGTGCCATCCGTCATCTAATTGGCCCAGTCGATAAAGGGAATAGGGTAATATGTCTCGAAATTCGTTCCATTCGTGGCACTCGGTAAAATAAGTTAAGTCAAACTCCTGAAAATAGGTCAAAAATAAGTATTTCATGAACTCTGTCGCCCGTCCGGGTTCTAGCATGCTTTGTGCCTTTGACGTCGGGTGAAATCTTCCGTCACGATGGTCGATTAATTCAGCAGTTTCCAGGAAGACCCGAAGAATATTAAGCGGCCGGACGTGTTTTTCGTTTATCACAGTGCGCCCATTGCGAATTTGTTCGACACGGTCGGGGTTAAATTTCATTTTCTCAAGGAAATAGGCAACGTCCTTTCTTTTCAGATTGCCCGCTCTGGTAGATGGAAGCCCTCCTTTTTCTCGAGCGGTTTCGAGGAAAATCCTGCTATTTTTGACAAAACGTATTTCTCTCGCCTCTTCCTCGGGCAGGGATTCCTTGATCCCGATTGGAGTATCTGATCCGGGCCAATCCGGACCCATAAGCGATGTAGCCTGCTCTGGCGTGAGCCCACCCAGATCGTCCTGTGGACTTTCGTTGTACTTCCTTATGTTACTGTTTACTATTTCCTGCAGTTCTTCTAGAGACTCCAAATCGTCGAACCGCACTTCGTCGAAAAATTTGCCAGTCACTTTAACCAACACCCTTTTTCGTTTGGTCGGAACGAAACAGTAATAACGCTTGACATATTTTGGCCTACATATTTTGGCCTACAAGAGAATATGTAAAAGTATACCATAACAATGATAGTTTTTTCAGTTTTTTTGAACCTACGGGCTTCGTAGCTGGAGTTTGAAAACAGGAGAGGTAAACTTGAGTCAAAATCCGTCCATCTATCAGTTTAAAATCGTTCTAAAAGTGATAGAGCGACGATATGGCGCCGGATTAGGTTGCGTGGGGACTACACTTTCGAGAGTTTCTATAGAGCTATAATTACGTGAATGGGCTGGGGAGGAGGTCATCAGCATAGCTTTATCGCGATGGATCCGAGTACGGGAACAGAAATAATGATTCACCCTGCTATGTTCGCTCAACCGTCCTCCACGTACTCCAGGTCGTGCTCATCGCACCACCCTTTGGCGATCTCGGCAAAACGTTCTTTTTTGTAATCGAACCAATCCTGCCTTACTCCGTGTTGACTTATTTTATCCTTGAACATCCGGAAGGCTCCATTACCGTGGATGGCACTTAACAGGTCGTCCCGGACATTCTCATCGTCGACTGTGTAGCAGAAATCCTTCATGAGCTCCCACTCGTGTATTTCAAACTGAGTCGGAATCTGGACGTAGTTATCGTTTTCCCATATATCGCGTGCCAGTTTTAAATTCCGCCGTTGCTCCTCGAAACTGGGGTCGATATCGTCGAGAGTTTTCCCGTCTTCGACCTGCATAAATGCCCTATCCTTCACCCGGACGAATTCTCCGGTTTCCCTGTCGTAATAAGACCGGTGCATGTCGGTCTGCATTTCCATTTCTCCGACTAGATCGTCGATTTCTACTTTTGGTTCTTCTGGTTTTTCCACAGTACTACGCCCCCTTCTTCCATTTTCTCCAGTTTTTCCTTTGCATCAACGTAATCTTCTTCTCGGTAGATGTGAGGCTCCAGTCCCGAGATTTCCAGTGTTCTTTTTACCAGCTTAAAAGGGTCTTCTTCCGGCTCACCACTGTAGACAACCAGAAGGTCGACGTCGCTGGCAGCAGTGTAATTTCCTTTAGCGTAAGAACCAAATAAGACCACCTTGGATAGCTTTAGCTGCTCGTTTAACTCTTCGAGCCTACCTTTTATCCGTCTTACCAGCTTTTCCTTATTGTATTTCGGATAAAAGATCCGAACTGAACTCGATGATTCGTTTGGCATGGTCGAGTAACCTCCTGGCTTCCTCCATCCAGTCCTCGCTTCTTTCCATCTCTTCCTCCTGAAAATACCTTCTTTTTCCTTTTGTACTATAAACGTTTGCGGCAAATTTGCAAATAATGGTTTATGGACAACCTTTTTCTCGTTTGAGGTTTGAATTAAGCCCGGAAGGCCAGCTAGAACTCCATATCGCGAAGTACATTTTTACCAACCGGCTGAGCGCAGGGACACCGCCTATTGTGGGAGCGGAAATAGCAGCCCCGGTGCCCCTGCCGGGGGCGATATTTCGGTTGTAAAACTTTCGGTCGGGCGCAG
>JAGXLB010000237.1 GCA_018334915.1 Candidatus Bipolaricaulota bacterium | reverse complement strand
GCATTGATACTGCAAAAGAAGCTATTCCAGAAGACTATAATTCTCCACGTTCAAACAGATAACGAATAGTAGTTGAAGAAGCGGGCGATAACTTTATCGCTGTCTATAGTATAAAAGTTTAACATTAGAATACAGATAAAGCCACGGCAGTTTTTCTTGCTGTGGCTTTTTTAATTCAGTCTCCCTAAAACAATATGACTATAGAATAAATGGAAAAACTAACCAAATTGGTGCTTTTTAAACCATTGTCCGGTTCACCAAAACCGATTTATGAGCCTCTCGGAAGAGCTATTTCTCCCGATCACTGGGTTCAGAAAAATACAAATAATTCCGTCTCCGTTTCTCCCATTGCTTCCAACAAGGTCTTTTCTAGGCTGTTATTCTCATAATATTCATCAACATTTTGTATTGTCTTTGATATCTCTACATTTTCTTCCACTATTAATACTCCTTTCTCCATCGACTTTTGGATAACCTCGTCTCTACTTAATTCATCGTCAAGACTTTTTTCTACAGCTATCATGAAGTAATTATACATATCTATTAATCCGAACGTATACGTTTTCTTGGTCTCCTCTGTCCACTGGGTCCAATCGTGGCCGTCAACCGTTCATTTCCGTCGAGGCAAGATGTTAAACTCAGAGAGGACCAAGGTAGCAGGTGTACCTGCATTTGAAGGAACTTCGTTGATGCGTAGATGGTTTTTACTGGGGAGATTTTCTACCAAAGTCAAAAAAGTAGCCTTAGCGGCGGGCGACAGTGAGTTTGTCATAACATCAAGTGCTCATCGTGGAGCCTATGATGAATGTGAATCCCTATTTGACCGTTGCCTGAACTCTTTGAGTATTTACCATTGAGAATAAAACCTGGCGCAATTTTGGCACGTATGTTCTCGCAATTGTAACAATATTTTTTATGTCATTACCTACATTTTTATCACCTAGTCCACCCATAGCCACCTTAGTCTTTTTTCAAATAAGTTAGTAGTCCAAGAGTAATACTGCTCTCGGTTGCAGCCTATATTACACCACCTACAACTAGTTCAATTACCTGATTCACATTCCTCTTCTTCTAAAATTTCGGACAAAAGATGGTAACCTTCACTATACATCTCTGAAGACGGCTCGGCCGTAAAAACAAGATACTCCAGCAATACAGAACCTACAAAACTTACTAGAATCAACACCGCTAAAACAAAAATCCATTCTAATATTACGTTGGTTTCAATGCCAAAACTAAAGCCATAAACTCCTTTACTAGCTGCTACAAAAGGGAAAAACATAACTAATAAATCGAGAAAACTAAAAATTCGGCTCTCCGAATGAAGGTAAAATCTTCCGGTATTTTCCAGGTTGCCCCTGGCATCCTCGTTGGCTGATGTCTTGATAACCTGCTCGATTTTATTTGCCACTGAGTTCCACTTACTTGCCCTGCCGGTTGGGAGCGAGATAAAATTGAAGAAAGCTGCTAAAAATAACACACAGTAGGCTGCAGCACCGATGACCCCGAAAAACCCAAGATTAAAAATGGCAAATCCGATCGATCCAAAAAAATACCCTGCTATCACTACAACACCTACTGCTTTCCCTAAAACTGACCGAATAAGGGGAAGAGCTCGATATTCGAACTGAGAGGTTCTTTTCGGATCGCTGGATTCGGTTAGCACTTCAATGCCCGTCTCGTTAACTTCAAAGTTAAGATTCATAACTTATTCCCCCCTTCTATCCTTCAAGTTATGAAGAGCTTCCCCAGTTCGCATAATCAATTTTAATAGGAACCCCTTTTATCTTACTCTTTTTATACATTGAACGGATCAGTTGTCCTGGCTATACTTCTCCTTACAACTGATACGTTCATACTCTGTCATCACGAATGCCTCAATCGTCTGATTGAACTCGAACTTCTCATGTGCATAAATGGTGCTAGCATGGTCCCCGCATTTGTATTCCCAGTTAACAGTACCGGTTTCATCGGGGAGGAAATTATCGTGCCAGTAATAAGGTTCAGTAGGTTCTCTACCAATTATTGGAAATACTATTGCCTCGTTTCTATATGGACTGTAACCGGCGGTTAGTACTTCCACGTGACCACAGCCGGAGACATATACTTCAACCTGGAATTCGTACGGTCTACCGTCCCCGGTAAGATCTTTTAAGTTTAAAAGGCGCACTACCGACATCTCCATGGCTTCCTTTTCACTTTTGGGTTTCGGTCCGTTATATTTTCTGTGAATGGTCTCGTTTAACTGTCTGTAGACTATTTCCAACTTACCGGGAGTGGTTTCGACCCGACTTTTGGTCGGTAATTTAATACTGTTAACCATTTTATTGTTTTCGATTAACCCTAGATAATATATACCCTCTATGGGTTGACCGTGTACTTGCCCGGGGCATGTAATATATGCGTCAGGTCGATACTTTTTGGCAATTTCGTAGTCCAAAATATATAACACCAAAACTTTGTCTTTTTCCGATATTATAGAATAATCTCTTAAAAATGCTCCTTCGGGAAGCAAATTCTTTATTCTTTTGGCTACGGTTGAGTTATAATGAGAAGCCCTCGCATGGGCAGTTAACGGGATCCAAGTGAAAAAGACGAGTAATAAAAGCACTAAAGAACTTATCGATAAAGATTTTTTCATTTACCCCACCCCTTTTTCTTTCTATACATTAGATCATTTAGTTTTTTAAACAAATTAAAGTCATTTTCCGGAAAGCTTTGACTGAATTTGCTAATATTTCAAGATTTACCCCAAGGTTTAAAATTTAACTGTTTTCTATTATGTACTGGTCGGGGCTTATTTTTGTTCTATCTGTCCTTTTAAATTTTCTCCTAACCTCACTCCTATAACAGACCAAACCTAAGCAAAGAGATTCAAAAGCGTTCTTTCCGGTAATATCTTTACAAATTATCATGACCCACTTCCCCCTTGGTTATTTTCTTCGGGACCCTCCTCAAGTAATCTTACTTTCTCTTCTTCCTTCCTTTTTTCCACCAACATTTGCCATTCTTCTTCTTTCTTTTCCCAATCTTCTTGGGAGAGATGTAACCTGTTCATTACCTTATCTTTGTC
The DNA here is from genome assembly GCA_018334915.1 of Candidatus Bipolaricaulota bacterium. Classification (GTDB taxonomy): domain Bacteria; phylum Bipolaricaulota; class Bipolaricaulia; order M55B111; family M55B111; genus JAGXLP01. The sequence continues at coordinate 782 of JAGXLB010000237.1, read as the reverse complement.
ATTGTGAACTTCAAGGTAGTTCTTCCTCTCCGGATCGTCGTCGGACAATACTTCGGGGTTTTTACCGTCCTCTTTGTTGCATTTAATTACGGATACTAAGTCTTCCCGATCTGTCCACAACCAACCGGAAGGTGCGTTCTCGGTGGGAAGGGTGGTCCAGAGGTAGCCTTCCTTTAGGTTGTACATGGTGACAAGTAGTGCACCGTTTTTGATGTCCCAGAGCTTTACCGTATGATCACTACTCCCGGTCACCAACCTCTTTCCGTCCGGGGTTATTGCGACTGCGTAAACCCTACTCGTATGTTCAAAGGTCTGAAGACACCTTCCGGTCTGTATGTCCCAGAGCTTTGCCGTCTTATCATCGCTCCCGGACACCAATCTCTTACCGTCCGGGGTGACTGCTACTGCGTAAACAGTGTTCGTATGTCCTTTGAATGTCTGAAGGCACTTGACGGTCTCCAGGTCCCAAAGATTGGCAGTTCCATCACCACTACCGGTTACCACTCTGTTACCGTCCGGGGTTATTGCGACTGCGTAGACACTAATCGTATGTTCGAAGGTCTGCAGAGGCCGACCGGTCTCCATGACCCAGAGCTTGGCCGAGTGATCACCACTACCAGTTACCAACCTCTTTCCGTTAGGGATTATTGTCACTGCGTAAACACTGTTCGTATGTCCTTCGAAGGTCTGCAAAGGCCTTCCGGTCTCCAGGTCCCAAAGCTTGGCCGTCTTATCAAAACTCCCGGTCACCAACCTCTTTCCGTCTGGGGTGATTGCGACTG
>JAGXLB010000236.1 GCA_018334915.1 Candidatus Bipolaricaulota bacterium | reverse complement strand
GCTAATCGATGCTGGACAGAGTATGAACACCAGGCTAGGTATAAAAATAACTGAAGATGGAAATATTATACCAAGAAATGGTAATTAGATTGTATGAAGTTGACAAAAAAGGGGAACTTGATCTATATATAAAAGATGAGAGGTTTCAGTAACATCGATTTAAGAAATCGATTTCTTTCTTTATAGTAAGAAATTGTCACTGTTTATCCTACCGAGTGGGCGGGCCATAATGACCCGTTTGTGGTTCCGCCCAAAAACGGCAATTATCAATTTAATAAAATCTTTTTATCTCAATACAACACACAGAGAAAATTGATCCAGAACCACCAGACTCCAGACGAAATTATTCCTCGCAAGCATGATTGACTCTAGGCTATTGGCTGAGTAATTGATTAACACCAACCTGTGAATTTTAAAGGGTAAAATATTATTCTTATCGGAGGTAAGAGGAAAACAAATGGAAGTACTTTAAAAGCTTATGTCCGCTTCTATCATGAAAGTTATAGAATCGTCTGGCCCTATGGATACACCACTACCAAGTTGAAAACCTTCTTTTAGAGCATACTTTGCCTGTCCGGTAAACTTACGAAAATCAAATAACTGGTCGGTATCACTCATATCAAAATAGATGTCCAGCCCCAAAGTGGTAAGGTTTCCCCCTCCTGCTGAGACAGAAAACACCTGATCGAAATCAAGCGGACCGTCGTAAAAAGGAGAAGTGGGACTGTAATGGGGTATTAAGAAAGTAAGAGGCTCAACTATATAATCAGAGGCCCTTAATGATATATCATTTGCCCCTTTGTTCTTATATAACCCCTCTTTAAAGGTTGTTATGCTACTAACAGTAACCAACTCTCCCATTTTGGCACTTTCTATCCCAAAACCATTAAATTCTAAACCATACCTGGAAGACCCTGAGTCTTCTTCACGAAAGTCCATGTATAAATCAAAACAATTTCCTTCAATATCAAACACCGGGTCAATTGAAACCGTCTTTTGGTCCGGGTAAAATATAATGTCGGTTTCTAAAGACACCGGCACGTTTTGTGAATCAATATAAAATTCCAATTGCGTATATTCAAATCCTTCCTCCCTGCTCAACCAAGTAGTTACATCTAAACTGCAACACCCCAAGCTAAAATTGCTAATTTCTAGGGTTGAACTAACATACTGAAGGTCAGAAGGAGAATACGTAAAAGGACCTTCAGAACCATCTGTTATTATGTCGTACCCACTTCCTTCCTCAAAATACTGTTGTTCGTCCCAGGCTTCCTCCATCCCAAACCTGCTACTGAATGCCAGTTCCAGTCCCTCTGTAGTTTTACCATTTATCACCAACTCAGTACCTGCTCCATAACCGGGACCGGGCCCAACATCGACAGGCAAATTAACGTACTCCAGCAGAAAGTTTTCGGTAATCGTAAATCCGGCAAAAGTCGTTGTGGCCTCGCTTAACCAGTAGTTTAACCTCTGTTCCCCGGGAGTGAATACGAAATCCGAGTCCAGTTCCAAGATCCCTATCCTGGTGCGAAGCCCGAAGTTCTGTTTCCGGTAAAAGTTGTACTCCGGGTACCTGTCAGAAAATACGGTTAGGCTAGTTAGGTCAAACGCGTCATAGCTATAGGTAAATGATATAGTGGTATCGAGATCAAAGATATCGGAACTATCAGTACCGGGATAGAAATACAGATCGGAAGACCACTTGCCCGTTAACACCTCTTCCCCTGACTCAGCAAACGCCGAGTTGCCAATTAAAAATAAACCACAGAAAATGATCAAACCAAGGATAAGTATATCTTTACAGGATTTTTTTACGACACTCATTTGAAGCGAGCCCCCTTGCAACAAACTAACCTTGAGAAAAATGCCTCCCTTTCGATTGGGCTAAATTTCTCGAAAAATCGTGCCCCCTGTCACTAAACAAGAGACTGAATATCCCCTTTACATAAGACTTATTCTACCAGAGGTTTATGAGTGATGTCAAATAAGTTTTGACAACCGTAAAGAGCAAAAATAGCTTACCAAGGCAAAAATCGTAACTTAGTTCAACAAATTTATAACTTTTAAAATGATCAATCCTTCAGTACTTCATATAGTGCGAACTTTTACCATTCCCACCCAGCGAACTTCACACGAATATCTACAATAACGAACCAGGCTGGAGTATAATCACGCAGTAAGTTATTAAAAATTTGGTGCTCGGGAGTTCTGGTGATCAATAAGAATTCGTCTCAGTCCCACTGGAGATTGGTCCCAATTGCTATCCTTTTCTCGATCATTGTAATAACACAGGCTACAGTAATATATGGGGAGGAGCAGGTCACTTTCGAGAGGAGCACGGAACCCTTATCGCATAATCCTCAATTAAGGTGGGGGCTAGCAGCTATAAATGCCCACAAGGCCTGGCAAAAAACCAGGGGTTCCCAAGAAATCGTGGTTGCCGTCATAGATTCAGGAATTGATCATTCAATTGCACCCCTTAAAGACAAAATATGGGTTAACGAGGAAGAAATTCCCGGAGACGACGTGGACAACGATAATAACGGTTATACAGATGATGTGACGGGCTGGGATTTCTGGGACGAGGACTCCAGCTCTTTATCCGGTTCACCCATAAATTATCACGGGACGTTCGTAGCCGGGATAATTGCTGGGTCACTGGACAACTCCACGGGGGCGGGCGGGGTGGCACCCGGTGTCAGACTGATGGACCTACGCGTCCTCGACAACAGGGGCCAGCTCTACACGAAGGACTGGTCAAAGCTCGTAAAGGCAATAGATTACGCAGTGGATAATGGAGCAGACGTAATCAATCTCTCAATCTATTCTACCCAAATCCCTCCTGACTTCGTCCACCAGGCAATCAGACGAGCTGTCAATGAGGAAGTACTCGTGGTCGGAATACCGGGAAACGGTGGCGAAGAGGTGCGATACTTTGGTCAGTGGGAAGAGGTACTTACTGTAGGCGCGGTGGACAAAGACGGAACCCCCTGGAACTACTCCAATCACGGGTCGAGCGTCGATCTGGTCGGACCGGGGGTAGATGTACTCTCGCTGACATCTAAAGGCGAAATGGAAAGACGCTCGGGAACATCCTTCGCGGCGGCTCACGTCACCGGGGCCGCGGCCCTAGTTTTATCCGTTGAACCCGAACTCTTCGTCGACCGAATGAGGGAAGTGCTTCGCGATTCCGCCAGGGACCTTTTTGAGCCGGGTTATGATTCTAAGACCGGTTACGGACTGGTGGACGTAGAAAAGGCCCTGTCACTGGTAGAATAATAGTTACCTCCCTTTTTCCCAGGGGCCCGAAAGAGTAAATTACAGTGGGGAACGAAATTTCATAGATCCGGCATTCAAGGACAATACTTACAATTCTAGCGTTACTCTGGAGGTGTAAAATGAAAACGAATAGCTCACCCACCGTCAAGACTTTTCCGGCAGCTATAACAATACTTTTGCTGCTATTGAGCATCGGTTTACCGGTTACCAGAGTGAATGCCATATCAGACGAAGAACCCAAAACCACCACAACCTTTTCCACCAGGATCGGACTTACGTACGGTGAGATCAAAATTTCCTATTCCAGTGATATGGACGAGCTCCTTTTCGTACATTTCGGGAGCAAAGGGGAAAAAGAACACGAAGCCTCGTTTTCCTCGGAAAAGCGACTTGGATTGCTAATAGCAGTTGACCGGGAGAGACTTTCTTATTCCGTGAAAGTACTGAAAGAAGGCGAGGTCTGGGATCCATTCAAAGGCGAACTTGACGTATCCGAGTATCGAAAGAGGGCCAGGCTGAGTCAGAAACCCGGCTGGGAAGTACTGGTTATAGAGAAATCGGAAACCCACTTAGCGAC
>JAGXLB010000235.1 GCA_018334915.1 Candidatus Bipolaricaulota bacterium | reverse complement strand
TTTTCTTCTATGGCCTGTTGATATTTCCTGATAAACTGAGCCTTTTTTTGTGGGCCCGACCCCTGGGAATTTAACACTTTGAGTAAAGTCTTTGTCCCGATCTCGCTAGAAAAATCCAACAAACCGTCCTGAGCACCCGTATAGATCGACAGTATCAGGTTCTCTTTCTCCCGGGGGGTTAAGTCGAGTTGATTTACAGCCTTCTTGATTTGCCTTTCACTTGGTCCCTTCCTGGCTTGACAGACTCGCGCGGCTAAGGAAAAAACTAATAACGTGGTAACTACAAATACGGCGAACCTGAACCCGTTCGCCACGACAACGGTCGTAGAGATTTTCCTGATCTTGGCGCTAACTTCCTTTATGGACACCTATTTCACCTCCATAAATTTGAACAACCTCAGGTATTTAGCTAAGCAGTAGCCTCAGTGTCCCCGTGCTCGTCTTCTTCCTCCCCAACAAATCTGATCGCATTTTTTCTATTTTTCCAATCTCTGACAACTTCATCGGCCATGGGGTAATCCCCAGACAGTTTCTTTCCATCTACGAGGTAGTAATATTCGTATTTTCCTTCTTCTAAAGAAAGGCGAACCGTCCACACCCCGTCGCCGTTCTTGTCCTTCATGTTTATCGGGTCATATGCATTAAAATCCCCTGCTAGACCTACAGTTTGTGCATTTTGGGCGGGGACTTTAAATATTACCATATTACGGCCCGTGTTTCTCGTGGGAGAGATAAACCACCCTAAAGCAAGGCCGAGAATCACTGCGGCAACAGCTCCCCCACTTATGGCATATTTTTGCCAGGTGGTTAGGTTTTCTGCTAGACGGTTGAAGCTTTTTCTGATCCTATTTAATAGGGCTAACGGGGTAAATTGGGATCGGTCCTCGATATTCTCCTTCACTATCTCTTCCATGTTATCCAGTCGATCCGAGTCCGACTGTATTATATCTTCCCACTCCTCTCTAACTTCCTTCCGTATTTGATGATCTTTGTCACTAAGTTTGCCGCTCATCAGTTTACACCTCCTGGTAAGAGGCTTTTAGCTTTTCTTTACCCCTGTGCAGGCGCGTTTTGACTGTTCCCTCGGGGATATCCAGTATGTCGGATATTTCCTGGTAACTTAACTCTCCCCAAAACTGCATAATTAACGGCGCCCGATATTTGGGCTTTAGGCCAAATAGTGCTTCCCTGATCCCTTTCTTTCTCTCCTCTTTTTTAATCTTGGTTGGCGGGTCATCGGTTTTACCACCAAGTAACGACAGCTTGCCAATAAAACTCCACCGGTCCCTTTTTCTTACGATGTTTTTCGAGATGTTGCTTCCCACGGTAAACAACCAGGTGGAAAACTTCCTGTCCATATCGTATTTTTCCAGATTATTCCACGCCTTGATAAAAGTCTCCTGTGTTGCATCCTCCGCCTCAGTTTTATCCTTTAGAATGGATAGATTTACTCCGTATACTGCTTCCTTGTACCGGTTCACGATTTCACCCCACGCCTCCTTTTCCCCTCTAAGCGACCGATATAGCAGCTCTTTTTCTTCTCTTGTCTTGAGTTTTTCTTTTTTCATTTAATATACACGTTAGTTCACAAAATGTTTCAAGCTACAATAAATGGAGATCCATTACTTATTAAGGTTGCAAGATTTACCATGTTAAAAGCAAATAAATTTTAATTCGCTTTGCGGACATCTTTTGTCCAATCCCGTCATTTGTCGATTGCAAACGTTAAGAAGGGACAAATTTGAAACAAATAGTTAACTTTATTTATGATTATAAATCGCGTGTAAGGGTGAAATTTTCTGAAAACACTGACGATTTGGATTTGTTTTCCAATTTTGGTATAACAAGACTAGAGAAATAAAGAATATGAGAAAAACTGGGTGTATTTGTGAATGCCAGATAAATCGGATAATTTTTCCTCTTTTGTCGGGGTTTTGCTTTTATTGCTATTTCTGGTAATTTCCATAGTTCCGTTTACCCTGTTTTCTGCTGAGAAACCGGATTACGAGGTTGATTTCGATTTTGGCAGTATGGGTATCAACGGATATATTTACGATACTTCGACTGACCAGAAAATTCCGAAGGAGAAGGTTAGTTTCTGGGCACTCCCCAATAGTGCAAGCTCTCCTTACGAGGTTGAGAAAATCAAAGTGGAAGCCCCGGGCTATGTTCCCAACTACGTCAGTAATTTCACGAAAAGAGCGATAAATCTTGGATTTAAACAGTTGGTCGTTATAGAGCTGGGTAGAGTTGGTTTAACCCCTGCAAACTCCCGTCAGCTTCCCAAGATTACGATAAAGTCGGAACCCTCTGGGTGTGCAATTTACGTAGACGGTGCTTATAAAGGAAGAACACCCGTCCAGAGAATGGAAATGCAGGCAGGGTCTCACGAAATAAAGTTGAGCAAACGAGGCTATAATAGCTGGACGAGGGAGATATATATCAATAGCGGTGAGCACAGGACCTTTTACTCTGATGAAGCGAAGCTCGAAAAGAAGAATAAGCCACCTAAGGCGGACTTCATTTATTCTCCTTATGGACCCTCTACCGAAGAAACGGTGCATTTCGCCGCTCGAGCTCAGGACCCCGACGGCAGGATTGATAGCTACCGCTGGGAGTTTGGGACCGGGGACAAGGATTGGGGTGAGGAAGTTAATTATCGGTACGAGCGGAGCGGCGATTACACGGTGAGATTACTGGTCGAAGATGACGGAGGGCTTACGAACTCAATTACAAAGCAAGTTAGCGTGCAAGAGCCAAATAAGCCGCCAAGTTCAGATTTTACCTACTCCCCTCCCGAGGCAATGCCCGCGGAAATCGTCCACTTTGAGAGCCAGGCGTCCGACCCCGACGGTTACATTAGCAGCTTGGTATGGCAGTTTGGAGACGGCTCGAGTTCTACCAGCAAGAACCCCGATCATCAATACGAGGAAAGCGGTACCTATACGGTAACGCTGAAGGTAAAAGACCAGTCAGGGGCGACGGACATAGAGAGAAAAGAGATCAAAGTAACTTTCGCAAGCCCAAAAGCCAAGTTTACGATAAAACCGAAAAAACCCCGGACAGGCGATCAGGTAATTCTGGATGGTTCAGGTTCTACGGTTTCGGACGGGAGAATTGAGAGTTATAAATGGGACCTGGACGGGGACGGTAAACCGGAAAGTGAAAAATCAGTACCAAAATTGACATACGAATACACGAAAGCAGGTGAGTATTCTATATCCCTTACTGTAACTGATAATTCTGGTAATGCCGATAGTGCCGAGAGGACGTTAATAGTAAAAAATAAGCAACAGGAAGAGATCGAGATCGATGAAAAGTACGGTCTCGTGATAGGGATTAGCAAATATAAAGACCCCAGCCTCAACTTAAAATACGCTGCCAAGGACGCCAAAACTTTCTACGAACTATTGGTGGATGAGGACATCGGAGGATTCCAGACGGACAAAGTTGAGATACTCATAAATAAGGAGGCCACGCGTGATAATATCGATAATGCGCTCAAAAATCTCGTTTCAAAAACTGAAAAGAACGATCTGGTAGTAATCTATTATAGTGGTCATGGTTCCCAAGGCCCCGATCACAACAATGACGAAGAGGACGGACAGGATGAGTATTACATAACTTACGAAACTGACCCGAGCTCTGGAGATGCTATATATAAAACTGGTTACAGGGATGACGAGTTTGCGGACGAGGTAAAGTCGCTTGATTCTAATCAAGTTGTAATCTTTCTCGATAGCTGTTACTCCGGTGGTGCGACAAAATCGATAAAAGGATTTTCGCTCAAAGGACAGAGTGCTCCGGCACCCGGTACGGTTTTTCAGGACTTCGACTTTGAGCAAGCGGAAGGTAGG
>JAGXLB010000234.1 GCA_018334915.1 Candidatus Bipolaricaulota bacterium | reverse complement strand
ATCTCGTCAGTTACTTCGCTCTTGTCTATTTCGCAGGCAGAAGAGAGGCGGCTAACCAGTGAACCTCGTTGATCCATGGCTGCGGCCTTAATAACTCCATTCTCGTCGCTTAGCTTCTCCATCCTATCAAATTTTTCTTTACCAATCTTCATTAAATGGTTCACCTCTGGTGATTGATTCTGTCTCTTTCATAAATTTTATTACATCTACTGAAAGATTTCATAAGAAAGAAATAGTCAAGAACCTCCAATGCACGTGGTTTGTAAAAAAACAATCCCGTTTGAATGCTGTAGGACCAGCAACCAGCTAATTAATCCCCAGTGCAACTTCTGGAGTTTCGGCTATCGTAGGCAAAAGGCACCACACCACATTAAGATGGCTTCTCCTCTTCGATAACCGCAGACCAACATTAATGCTGCGACTTATATTCGATTAGGACAGTGTATATGAATTTTACCAACAATTTCGTATTTATTTGACGAAAACTCAAGGATCGTTTAATATGATATATAAATTATATAGCCGTATTTCTATACGGCACAAATTTCAGTACCAGTGTATAGGAGGTTTATATGATGAGTGACTTATCTAGAAAGTCTTTGTCTGGTTTAATTGGTCTCTTTTTAGTTATTGGGTTGCTTGCTCTACCACTTTCTGGCGTAAACGCCTCTGCTCAGGACGACTACGAATTTGCAATCGTTCCTAAAGCCGTTAACAATCCTTTCTTCAACGCCGCTCGGTTGGGTGCCTTACAGGCAGGCGACGAATTAGGAGTAAAAGTAAACTATACAGGCCCATCACAGACCAAAGTCAAGGATCAAATCGACGTTGTCGAGTCCCTAATTACGAGGGGGGTAGATGGTATCGCTTTATCGGCTGTCGACGGCGACGCACTGGTTCGAGTAGTAAATCGTGCGGTCGAGGAAGGAATTCCCGTTATAACCTGGGACTCCGACGTTGCAGAGGACGGAAACAGACTGGCGTTTGTGGGTACGGATAATTATCAGGCAGGAGTAAAGGCGGGTATCTCTTTTGTCCACAGCGTGGAATCTGGAAAATATGCCGTAATCACGGGTACTCTCGGGGCAAATAACTTAAATCAGCGTATAGCTGGCTTTAAGAGCGTACTAAATACTTTGCCCGAGGGAACCTATACCGAAGTGAAAGGTTCTCCTTTCCCCAGTGAGGACGATACCCAGCAAGCCAATGATTACTTAGAAGACATCCTCACCTCTCACCCCGATATTGCCGGTATATTTATGTCAGGCGGCTGGGCGTTATTTGGTAAATCAGCTTACGAAGGTGCACTGGGCGATAGAATTGAGGACGTACAGTCAGGAGACTTACCTATCATAAGTTTCGACGTCCTTCCCGCTCAGCTAAGACTAATGCAAGAAGGGAAAGTAAGTGCTTTAGTAGCTCAGAGACCTTACGACATGGGCTACAAGGCCATTCATCTCTTATACAAAAAAGTTGTCGAAGGTGAAGAGCTGGAAAAGGACTACTATCCGACAGACCTACCTGTAGCATATCCGTCTAACGTGGACGAATTCATGGAACACTCCGAAGAGGTCTATCAGCTACCTGATTAATTAGGGTATCGATTTATCTAATGGATGCGGCAAGGGTATTAACTGCCCTTGCCGTTATCCTATTAGGAGGGTTAACTTTGACTTCGGAAGATGAAGAATCCACTAATTCGACTATAGTCAAGATGGAGGGGATTACAAAAACTTTCGGCGGATTAACCGCCGTCGACGACGTGGATCTCGTTTTAAAAAAGGGCGAGATTCTAGGCCTTGTTGGGGATAATGCTGCCGGCAAATCAACCCTGATGAAGATTTTGATCGGGGCCTATGAAGCAACAGAAGGGCAAATTTATTATCGTGGTGAGCCCGTAGAGATCGACAGCCCACACGACGCTCACGAACTGGGCATTGAAATCATTTATCAAAATTTAGCCCTGTGCGATAACTTAGGGGTGTCAGAGAACGTCCTTCTGGGTAGGTGGCCACGTAAGTGGGGTCTCTTCGTGGATAAAGCTGCCATGAAAAACAAAACTCATAGCGTGCTTGAAAGGATGGGTATCTCCATAGATTCGCTGGACCAGGAAGTTGCCACACTTTCCGGGGGTAAGCGTCAAACAGTGGCAGTGGCCAGGGCGATATCTTTTGACCCGGACGTGCTAATCATGGATGAACCAACCGCCAACCTATCACCGGAGGCCTCCGATCACGTTCTTTCTCTGGCGAGCAGCCTTCGAGAAGAAGGCGTATCCATCATAATTATTACACACCGTCTCTCAGAAATATTTGGAGTTACTGATCGAATCAGCGTGTTAAGAAGAGGCAAGCTAGTGGGAACAGTAACTACCTCCGAAGTAAGTGAGGACGACGTTCTAGAGATGATTATAAGCGGGAAACGACGCAGTGAGACTCAATGAACGAGATAGAAAAAGGTGATGATAATTTGAGTAACGGGTCAGGTAATCATAGTGCAAGCAGTCAATCTACGGGGGGAGGGGGTTTGAATAATAGCTACCGCTTACCCCTCTCTCAGTTCGTCCGCTCTTACGAATTCGGCATTACTGTAGCTTTTGGAATGCTGTTTACGCTAATTGGTATATTTGCTCCCCGATTCTGGAAAATCAGTAATCTACTTCGCGTTGCCCGTAGTTTTTCTTTTATTGCCGCCACGGGTGTGGGGGAAGCTCTGGTCATTATAACCGGAGGAATTGACTTATCAGTAGGTTCTTTAATGGGTTTCGCCGGGATTTTGACTGGCTGGTTATTGCACAATGGAATGTCTTTATGGTTGGCTATACTAATTGGACTGCTTTCAGGCGCTGCAGCAGGTTTAGTGAGCGGGATCCTGGTGACAAAAGCCAATATGCCTCCACTCATCCCTACCCTTGGGATGCTTTCAATTGCTTATAGTGCTGGTTTAGTTATTACCCAGGGCATTCCGATAACTACATTTGGTCCTCAGGAAGACCTTTTTGTTTCCCTTGGCTCCGGTTTCATATTGGGTATACCTAACCCCGTAATATACATGTTGTTGATGGTACTGTTTGGTTGGATCTTCCTCAGAAAGACTCCTCTGGGCCATGCACTATACGCCATTGGGGGTAACGAAGAGGCATGTGCTCTTACCGGAATAAGCGTTGATCGCATCAAAATGTTTGCTTACGCAGCTAGCGGCTTTATTGCTTCCATGTCGGGCATCCTTTTAACGTCTCGACTTTCCCTGGGAGATGCCAGCAACGGCAGGGGCAACGAGCTAGATGTTATAGCGGCCGTCGTAATTGGCGGTGTAAGCCTGGCTGGAGGGCGCGGATCCGTCGCTGGGGTCCTGGTGGGTGCAGCAATAATGGGAGTAATTAGAAATGCCATGGTCTTATTGGGTATTTCGTCCTTCCTCCAGGGAATAGTAATAGGATTTATAATCATATTCGCCGTGCTGCTGGACAGGGTCAGGCGCTGGTTAACTTCCTCTGACTAATAGTCAATTTACCATTAATAAGCTTGTGAGAATTCTGCCCCCCCTATAGATGTGCCCCCTGACTATTTTTGCTCCTGCTGGCTGGGGAACGGGATAGCCAATAAGTTATAGCCGATTCAGCCAGCACCTCGAAGTAAAAATAGGAGTACTTTCCGAAAGACTTGAACTTAAGTTCCTCATGTATTACCGATTACAGGATAAGAAGTTAATTGATTGTATGATATACGAACTTAAAGGAGGAGCTTTTGAAAATACAACCAGACTGTATACCGTGCTACGTCAATCAGGCAAAGGACGCCGCTGCTTACGCGGAAATGTCGGAAGATGAACTGTGGAAAGCTTTAAAAGAAGTATGTCGGGA
>JAGXLB010000233.1 GCA_018334915.1 Candidatus Bipolaricaulota bacterium | reverse complement strand
CTTACATCAATTAACTCAACGGGGCGACTTGAATCGGATAAGGCCAGTGCAGTTCCTCCAGCGATAAAAAAAGACCGGCTCTCCCGATTGTAAAGCTCGGAAGCTTCGGAGAGAGAGCCGGGATAATGATAGTCTTTTACGTTTTTCAGCATTAAATTTACTCTACCTTATTCTTTTGGTTCGCCTGGCCAAGGGCCTTTAATGTTTTCGTAGGCCCATTCCATAGTCCAAAGTTCATCGTGAGTTGCCCACTCTCCATCCTTTAATCTCAGCACACCCTCACGATCTTTTATCGGTCCAATAAACGGGTCAAAGGTTACCCGATCGGATTTCATTTGTTTTAATCTCTTCATTACGAGATCGTAGACACTTATTTTACCTAAATAGGGAACTTCTACAGTTTTGGACTTTAGTTCATCGATGTAATCGGGGTTAATTTTCATCCCTCTTTTAGCGCCGAGTTCAACCGCGCCTTCTTTTAAAAGCCACCAGTAATCTACGTTCTTTAGGTTATTGCTGGTGTAGATTCCGTAATAAACTTTATATAGAATATCGGCATATATCACTCCCCGGTTAGTTAACTGGCCGCTTAAAGTTCCTTCTTTAGCAAACCTGTACATAGGGTTGTAATGACTGAAAGAAAAGGCTCCATTCTCCTGTGCTGTTTGAAGTACAGTTGGGCTGTCTTCGGTAAATGCAAATCCGTCCGCGCCTATCTCCAAAAGAGATTGAGTTGCTTCTTTGGCTGCAGGGGGGTCAAACCAAGTATTTAGCCAGCGGACGTGAACGGTGGCATCCGGATTTACCTCTTTTACCCCGATCGCGAATGAGTTTATGTGGCGTTTTACCTCTGAATTGGGTATCGCAGCCACGTAACCGAGCTTATCCGATTCAGTTAAAGCCCCTGCCATTAGGCCGTTAAGGTAATATAGCTGGTAAAGGCCGGAGAAATAAGTTCCTACATTTTTCCTCCTTTGGACGCCAGAGCAGTGAAAGAACAGCGTATCGGGATGATCTTCAGCTGCACTTATCGTGCCTTGCATGTGGCTAAAACTGGTTGTGAAAATTACGTCTGCATCCCTGTTGTTTACGAATTGATCGATGGTGGACTCTACGTCAGGAGCTTGAACGTTTTCCGCGATAAAAGTTTCTAACCAGGGAAACATCTCCTCTACGTATTCACGACCTACATCGTGACTTTTTGTATAACCGTAATCACCCACGGGTCCGACATAAATAAATCCGGCCTTCAACTTTTTATCCTGAGCCACCACTGTGGAAGAAAATCCAACTAAAATTAAGCTTAAAATGATGAAAACCATTGATGTGGTTAAAACATATTTATTTTTAAACATAAGACCTCCCGTAGTCTAAAAATGTAGTCCGGAAAAATGTGGCACGAAAATTACTGTGGTCTAATTAACCATAGCAACGTTACGGCAAGAGAACTTTAATTTTACTTTATCACCTCCAGGAAATTTAGTTATTTCTCTCCCCTAATATATGGTTGTTGAAGTGCGTTTGGAGCTCCAGCTTTTCTGTTTAATTTTCCGAGTGACAAAATGACTAAGGCAATGATCGCTGACCCGTAAGGCATCATTTTCAGTAGCCCGGGAGAAACCCACGGCTGTAATCGGAAGGATAAGTGGATTAAAGCTCCGAAAAAGAAAGCCCCAAGTAACCCTCTAACCGGGCTCCAGGATGAAAATATCGTTAAAGCGATAATCAACCATCCCATCCCTGCTGTCATTCCCTGAGTCCAGGCCGGTCTGTACACTATTGAGAGATAACCTCCGGCCAAACCCGATAGAACACCCCCCGTAAGCACGCATAAATAACGGACCAACCACACGTTTATACCTGTGGAGTCGGCGGCTGCAGGGTTTTCTCCCACCGATCTTATAGTTATTCCTATTGAGGTATGGTACAGGATAAAAGAAAGGATTGGAGTAAGGACTATCGCAAAATATATCACCGGATTCTGGTTATTAAAAAGTATTTCACCGAGATACGGTATGTCCTGGAGAATTGGAATAGAAATATTGGGAATAGTTGACTGGAGAGGTTTCCCCTCGAACCCTTTACCAAATAAACCGGAAAGACCAAGTCCCAACATGGTTAGCGCTAGCCCGGAAACGACTTGATTGGCTCGTAACGTAATACTAACTAGCCCATGTAATAAAGAGGCAAAACCGCCTGCAAGTCCAGCAACTAACATACCCAGCCAGGGGTTGCCAGTTAAAAAAGCAGTTGCAAATGCGCTTACAGCACCAATACTCATCATTCCTTCAATTCCCAGGTTTAATACTCCGGATCTTTCAGAGTATATTTCACCCAAAGTTCCAAGTAGCAAAGGGGTTCCATAGGCCAATGTTCTACTTAAAGTTCCAATTATCCACGATTCAATCATTATTTGGACTCCATCGTATTTTATACCCCATTAGTATCTCACTTCCGATTAAAAAGAATAATATTAGGCCGCTGAAGACATCCGTTATTTGAAAGGGTAATCCAAGCGATATCTTTATCGTATCGCCACCGGCGAGAATAGCCCCAAAAAAAAGGGAGGTCATAATAACGGCAATAGGATTTTCTCTGGCCAACCATGCAACTATAATTGCGGTATATCCATAACCAAGAGAAAGCTCACTAGGGTTGCGAAGCATGTGATGAATTCCAGCTACTTCTCCTACCCCGGCAAGCCCGGCCAAGCCACCTGATATTGCCATGACCAGCAAGCTTGTCTTAACGTAGCTCATTCCCGCAAACCTACCTGCAGAAGGGCTACTTCCAAGTACCCTTATCTCGAAACCTGGAGTAGTTTTATTAATAAAGAAATAGATCAAAACTGCTGATATTATACCAACAATAAGCGTGATCCAGTGTACATTAGTTCCGGCTATCGTTCCTAACTGGGCCGACTCGGGGAATTTATCTGTGTATGGAAAACCCCACTGATGTTTACCTTTCCATGGTCCTTGAACCAGAAATAAAATTAGGTTTATTGCAATATAATTCATCATTAGGGTTGTGATAACGTCATTGATCCCAAGTTTACTTTTCAGTATTGCCGGGACCAAACCCCAGAGTGCCCCACCCAGAAACCCGAAAAAGAACATTCCCGGTATCAATAGAAAGTCGGGAAACGGGCTAAACAACGCCACCCAGGTGGCTGCGGTTGCGCCAAGCAGTAACTGTCCTTCGGCACCGATATTCCAGAACTTTGCTCGAAAAGCTACTACGAGACCCACACCCGCCAGCATGAGCGGTATAGCCCTCCGAACGGTTTCGGATATTTCGTAGATTCCTCCGAAAGCCCCTGAAAATAGAACTATATAAGCTTGAATGGGGTTAACGCCGTAAGCCCAGAATACGATGCTGGCTACCAGAAAGGCGCCGAGCAAGGCAAAAAACGAAACAGTTATAACTCCGAGGCCGGAAGGGTTTTGCCGTTTCTTTATCTCAAAAGGCAGTTTATCTCTCATTGGTTTAATTCTCTATTTCTTTCTTGTCTTGCAGCTCTTTCAGAGGAGTTCCCGCCATCAACATTCCAAGCTCTTCTCTTTCTAGCTCGCCACTATCGATCGTCCCCATAATTTCTCCCTCGAAAAGAACGGCTATCCTGTCGCTAATTGACCTTATTTCCGTAAGGTTTTCCGAAATTAACAGTACTCCGACACCTCTGCCCTTTTGCTCCAGAAGTAATTGTCTGATTTGTTCGGCCGCAGCTACGTCCAGACCATAAGTTGGATGGGATGCAATAATTAACTCTGGGTTAGAGGAAACCTCTCGCCCGAGGATCAATCGCTGAATATTACCCCCGGAAAGCAGGTTCGCCGGGGTATCTGGATCCGGTACCTTTATGTCAA
>JAGXLB010000232.1 GCA_018334915.1 Candidatus Bipolaricaulota bacterium | reverse complement strand
CCAACGTAATCGTCCAGGGCGATAATATTTGAGGAACTAAAAGACTCTTCAAGCCCCAAAAAATCGGCTGCCTGATTTGCGTAATCAGAAACGTCCTTATCCCGACTTCGTTCGTGATAAGAGACGCTGATTCCAACAACTTCCAACTGATCTCTGGTAAATAGCCTACTTCCCAGCACAAGACCGGACTGCGTGCTCGTCGTTCCGCTGGCCGTAACGATATAGTCGGGGGCCTTATGGTTCATACCCAGTTGATTTACAAGCTCCATGACACAGGTAGCATACCCCAGCGTTCCATAAAGGGGGTCACAACCAACAGGGATATAGTAGGGATTTTCACCCTCTCCGGTCAATCTTTCCTCAATGGAATTCACCCTCTGATCAACTGCTTGTTGGCTATCTTCCACAAAGTGAATCTCCTCTACACCCATAATTTTATCTAGAAGGATGTTGCCTGAAAAATTCTCGGGTTCTTCCCCGGTAAGCACCAGAACGGTTTTCAAATTTAACTTGTTGGCGGCAGCCAAAGTCAATCGTCCATGGTTTGTTTGGACTGCACCGGTGGTAATTAGCACGGTAGCTCCTTCTTCCTTGGCTTTAGCCATTTCAAATTCCAGCTTTCTGAGTTTATTCCCTCCTGTTCCCAGACCGTTCATATCGTCCCTTTTAATCAGTATTTCCGGTCCGTCTAGTTTATTCGATAAATTGTCGAGTTTCTGAATGGGGGTCGGAAACTCACCTAAACTGACTCTGGATACATCTCCAATTTGCACTGTAACCTCCTTAGGTTAACGGTTGTTTTTGGTATAAAGATACAGAGTTAAATTAACCATCAAAGTCGAGGTTCTCTACCTCCAGTTTACACTGTTCTATCGTCTCCAGTTTACCGTCATCCTCTTCAACCATTACCGATAACTTATCATCTTTGAGTTGTAACTTGTTTAGGGTAAACTGATTGACGTAAGGTTTCGGCAGTTCTATCTCTTCTCCCAGTATATCTATCGTGCCAATATCTTTTTCTTTTGCCTTTTCGCTTCCGTTGCGGACAATCCTGATCCAGTATATGGTAGGATCTTCTAGATCGTCGCTTAGCTCGTTTTGCAGCTTCTCGGTCAGCTCGAAGTCCTCGGGTAGAGTCTCGTCTTCTATCTCTTCTGGATCTATGTTGTTTGCGACTAGATCGTTGTACTTTTCGTACTCTAAATTGAACTTCTTGATTTCGGTATCTATTTCTTCTTCGTCGGAGAAGTTTAGCTTCTCCCAGAACTTCCTGGCAAATACCGAATTGTAGCCTTCTGTGTTGCCGACCTTCCACGGCTGGGAGTGGGCGGAATAGATGGGGGTAATACCTAAGTTGAGTACTACCTTGAGGAACCTACCTATATGTCTATCGTGTCTACTGTAGAGACCAAATGAGGGATCGTTATCCAGTCTTAGCACTTCCGGAAGGGGATGGTCTTTCCAGTCCTCTATTAACACTTTTGAGGCTTCGTCAGTTGTCTGTCCGTCTATTCTTGTCATCAACCCGTACTGGTAGGGGCGGATGTATTTTCTTGCCAGGAAGTGGACTCCTTGTGATTGATCTTCGATGTAGCGGGGACCGATAAAGTCTATTCTCTCCACGACCTTGCCTAACTTGTCCAAAGTCCGCTGGGGATAGTTCATGTACTCGGAGCCGTCCTCTTTTCGTGTGTCGTCTTTTCCGGTAGTCATCCCTTCCTCCCGTAGCGTCTTGGCAATAAAGTAGATTGTCGGAGTCTTCTCATCCGGGTAAAGCTTCCTGTAGTTTGCTCGTATCACTTGTGGTCCGAAGAAGTAGCTTTGTTCCTTACGTAGTCTCTTTCTTATTTCGATTACCCTATCCTTTACTTCTTGGTCGTATTTGCGTAAGTTACCCTTTTCCCACCCTCTATTATCTTGGGTTACGTTGTTCATCTCAATCCACTTTTTGACCGAGGACCAGTTGGAGACCAACTTGTCCGCAATCTTGTTTATCGAGCAGCCCTGATCGTGTAACTTTTTGGCCTTTTTTCTCTTGACTACCAGGAGTTCTTTATGCATGATTAGTTAACCCTATGGGTTCTGTAGGTTTATTACAAAAACAACCATAGACCGGCACGGTTTGGCGGTTACATTCTCGGTGGTTAGCTTCAGTACTTGAAGAACGTGTTCAATCACCTCCGAAAACCACCTTGGAGCAGTTTTTTTGGTTACAGAGAGGGGAGATAAAAGATCTGACCTTCACTCATTTTCTACTATTCCCCTCACCAGTGGTGATTAGGTGCCCTCATTGCCGTTTTAGGCAGGTTTCGTTCTTTGGGTAGGACCCGGTCGCCTAGCTAAGTAACTTCAAAGGAAATTGGCCGAAATTTGATAGATTATCGTGAAAATATCTTTAACAATAGTGGCGGATTGTTGAATATTAGGTCCAGGTAGAAGTAAGTTGAAAGGCAATGGCGGATAGGATAATTAAACCTATACATAAATTGACATGTTTGGAGGCAATAATATGGTTCTAAAAGAAGATGAATGCGATATCGGGAAAATACATGGCGAGTCAAACATAGTTGATGCTCATAATGACACTATTTTAAAACTTATTGAAGAAGGGCCTTTCGTTACTATGACCAGGGGGAGGTTTGATAGTCTTGGAAATGAGAAGGGTTTCCTTCAAACCCCAGTCACTTTATCCGGTCCCTCAAATAAGTCAAAGGTAGATCTATCAAAAACGATTGAGGGTGGTGTCAACTGTTTGATTTTTTCCTGCTGTGTCTCACCAAACTACAATGCTCCGTTGATAAGGCTCCTTCAATATTTAGATAAGCTCCATAGCGCAATCGAAACAACAAAGGGAATACGCCTTGCGACAACTTATCAGGAACTAGAAGAGGCTTTACAGGATTCGCAAATAGCTGCACTGATTTCAGTTGAGGGTGGTACACCTCTGAAGAAAGAAATCTCGGTATTGAGGACGATTAATAAGCTCGGGGTAACTTCTTTAATTCTTACTCATTTTGGACGCACTTCTCTAGGGGATGGGTCAGGTAAAGATTTTGACTCCCACTTGACTAATTTCGGTCGTAGTGTGATCAAAGAAATGAATAGATTAGGAATGGTGGTTGATCTTGCACATCTTAATCAGCGAGGGTTTTATGATGCTATTGAGTTAAGCAAGGATCCTGTAATTGTTTCTCACGCGAATGTTGATAAGTTAGTTAAACATCACAGGAATTTGACGGACAAGCAACTACGGCAACTAGCAAATAAAGGAGGAGTGATAGGTCTAAGCTTTGTTCCTAACTTTTTGATGGAAAATGGAAACAAGACAAATAGCAAAGCATCTACGAAGCATCTTCTTAATCATATAGATTATTTGAAGGACTTGATCGGAATTGACCACATAGGCCTCGGCTCTGATTTTGACGGTGGGGGCGGTCTTTCTGATTTAAAGGATATAAGTGAATTCCCTAATTTAACTAAAGGATTAGTCGAAAGAGGGTATTCGCCAACGGAGATTGAAAAGATTCTGGGTGAAAATTTCCTAAGAGTTTTTAAGAGTGTATTACCTTATCAGTAAAATTAATCAGACGGTGAAGCCTGACGGAGAATTAACATGGAGCTTCTCATTTCTTGATATTCTAGTGTCTTAGAATTTCTTGAAAAGCAGGTAGCAATTATTGTATAGGTAGAAGTATATAGGTAAAAAAACGACCAAATTTAGCTGAGACAGGTTTTATTGTAACTTAGATTCAAGTACTAAGTGCAACAGTCAAACTTTCCGTAGTGCCATAGTACGCTTCGTGGGGTGTCCGATAATTAAGTGATTTTCTCGGTCTATGGTTTAGCCTGTCAACTGCGTGCTCCAACTCTTCC
>JAGXLB010000231.1 GCA_018334915.1 Candidatus Bipolaricaulota bacterium | reverse complement strand
AAGTTTACCATGAAGCGAATGTCAAAGCGGTAAGACCACTCAGGTTCGTAAACTTTATCTCACTACTGGTTTTCTTGGAGAAAATCCTTCAATCGAAACCAAAATTTAGAGTCTCTCGACGAGGTTTCAAGAAGGAGTTCCAGGTGTCCCACGTCTTCCTCAATCAGTAGATCTGCCGTGACCCCCAGTTCAGTTAGCTTCTCACTCAGCTGAATCGACTGCTCCGGCAAAACTTCCTCGTCCCTCTCCCCGTGGGCGAGAAATACGGGAGGCAGGGATTCTTTTAAATGATTCAACGGTTGTGCCCCCTCCCAGTTCTTTTTGCCCCCAACAAATCTCTTAACCCTGGGGTCTGCCCTATCGTAAGGATAGAACTGGTATACCCCTGCCAGTAGAATTAGCCCGCCAATTTGTCCGGCTTTTAGTCCTGCTTTTTCACGCCACCTGTCAGAAAAGCCGATCAGAGAAGCAAGGTGGGCGCCGGCTGAGTGGCCAGCCAGATATAGAGAACCGGAAATTTTCCCGTAATTTTCCTGGAGCCAGGCAAGTGACCGGGTAACGTCCTGAACCTGGATAGGATAGTTAGCATCTGGGGCTAGGCGGTAATTTGGTAACACTACTATGAAGTTTTTCGCGGCCCAGGACCGGCCGATAAATCTATGCATATCTTTGCTTCCTGACTCCCAGCCTCCCCCGTGGACAAAGAATATAAACTGAGTATCACTATCGATTTCTACCGGCTCGTAGATATCCAGCTTATGTCTCTTGTGAGACCCGTATTGAAAGTCCTTTATTTCCGTGACGCCTGAACCCGGCCAGAAAAGGTGATATCCTGCGGATAGCAGAGAGCCCGGTCTCGGTCTTTCCGAAAGGAACATTCGGAGTATTGGAAAAGCCAAACTTTCTCCTTTAACTCAGGTAATTATATAACTCATTTTAAGAACTTCGTTCAAGGTATGCCACACAACTAACTACCATTTAAGACGAAACCTTATCGATAACAGGAAAGAAAAGAATTCTGATGAAATTAAGCCAAACACGTCTAGAAGTTGCGATAACCTTAAACTCCGGAAAGTCACGAACCTTAGTTCTAAAGTGTTTTATCCTTATTTGAGGGATATTTTTGCTGTTTTATGTTATACTTATTATTTAGTAATTTCAGTTGATAGTTCGAAGTTATAGTAGGAAAAATTTCCAACAAATGTTTGGCCTGACGGCAAGGAGGGACGCAAGATGGATTTTGAAATAAGAGGAGACAACTTACAGGTCCTGGAGGTAAATCTGGACGCCGGGGACTCCATGTATACGGAGAGCGGCGGAATGTCTTGGATGTCGGAAAACGTTGAAATGGATACCAATACTCAAGGTGGAGTAATGAAGGGAATTGGCCGAATGTTCTCCGGCGAGTCCCTGTTTATGACGACTTATTCAGCAAAAAAGGATGGAGAATCTATCGCGTTTTCCTCGGAGTTTCCCGGAAGAATCATCCATCGAAACTTAACCGGTGGAGAGGAAATCTTCGCTCAACGAGATGCTTTTATGTGTGCCGTTTCGTCCGTAGAAATGGCAGTTCACCTTCGCAAGAAACTGGGAGCCGGAATCTTCGGGGGAGAAGGATTCATTATTCAAAAGATAACCGGTCCTGGCGACGCCTTCTTTGAACTCGCCGGAGAGATCGTGGAGAAGGAACTTAAAAGCGGAGAAACCTTAAAGGTTGACCCCGGTCACGTAGGGCTTTTTGAGAGGTCTGTGGATATGGATATCAGCAGGGTTAAAGGAGTTAAGAACATGTTCTTCGGGGGAGAAGGAATTTTTCTTGCTACGCTGGAAGGTCCCGGTAAAGTTTGGCTTCAGTCAATGCCGCTTATGAACCTTGCAGCTAGACTTAATCCCTATCTATCTTCAGGAAACGATTAGTCAAAAGCCCCATCCAACAAACGGGGTTATGTATTAGGAGCTCTATGCCCCTTCTGGAACTGATTTAACCTTTAAAACCCAGCATTAGATGTAATCCGGCAGGCAGGAAAGGGGCAGATAGAATTTATTCGGACAAGATAGATAACCAGCTGATCAGCCCTGGGCCTGCCCTAGGATCACTCTCAGCTATTACTGGTTAAAGTGGTGGAAGAATTTAGGAAGGAAATTCATGGATTTGCTCCGGTTTAGTACCAGGTCGGAATATTGGAGTTTAAAGTCCCGGCGTAAATTTCTAACATTAATCTACTAATTTTAAATGCTTTTATCATTAACTTGGGAGGGAATTCAAGAGTGGATAAACTATATCCAAAAATTATTATAGTTATCATTTCTCTGTTACTTGCTGGCTTTTTCTTAGGTAATGCCCAGGAGGACGGGACCTACCAGCAGGCACTGGAAAAAATCGAGGCCGGAAAGTTCGAAGAAGCCCTAACTCTATTAGAAGATGTCACCGAGCAACGACCGGATTTTGCTGAAGCCTGGAATAATAAAGGGTCTATTTACCTAGTTAAGGGGAATTATTCTGAAGCCAGGAAGTGCTTCAAAGAAGCGTTGCGAATTAACCCTGAATACCCTATGGCCAAGGCCAATCTCGGGAGTATTCACCTGAAACAGGGGAAGACAGAGAAAGCCGTAACCGCTTTCAGGGAGGCTCTTGAGATTGATCCCGCAAATGAAGAAGCCAATTACAACCTGGGCAACGTATATTTCCAGCAAGGGAAACTTGAGAAGGCCCAAAGCTACTTCAAAACAGTTTTAGATAATAACGCCGACCATTACAAAGCGTTTTATCGCCTTGGCCAAATTGCAGCTCGCACCGGGCGAAAAAACCGGGCCGAGGAGTATTTCTCTAAAGCTTTAGAAATCTATGACGAAGATCCTGAAATTCTTAACGAGGTCGGTAGGTTCTATCTTCAAAAAGGTGAACTCGATCGGGCGGAAAGTTATCTATCTAAAGCCCATAAATTGACGGGGGAAAAGCCTGGTCCCCTTCACAACCTCGGGTTGGTTTACCTTAACAGGGGAGAACCCGCAGAAGCCGTTGATTATTTTGAAAAGGCCTTAGAGTTTCGATCAGAGGATGATCCCCGGCAGTTGAGCAGACTTCATAGCGATTACGGACTGGCTCTTTATAGAAATCGGAAATTCGACAGAGCCCTGGACCAGTACAAGCGGGCCCTGGAATTGGACAATTACAACGCTTCCGCCCACTACAACCTGGGTTTACTTTTAGAGGACACAGGACATTACGACCAGGCGATGAATCACTACAAATACGCTTTTAACATAGATGATCAATACGTAGAAGCCTACAACAACTACGGACTTCTGTTATTGAACGTCAGGGAAGACTACGAAAACGCGTTAAAGTACTTCAACAAGGCAATTGACATTGACTCTGGTTATACCTTTGCTTATTTTAACAGGGCCTTAGCCTTAACTAACCTTGAAAGATACAAGGAGGCTCGTGAGAGTCTCCGAAAGGTCCTGGAGAAAGTTCCCTCCAAAAGCAAACTTTACAAAAGGGCCAGTGACCTCCTTGAACAGCTATAAAGTCAGGGGGGATCAAGTTAGGTCCTTCATCAAGAGCATCTTCGCCAGGCTAGAGCTTTCAGCAGCCTGATCCGGCCGTTTCTGCCCGTATAGGGAAGGTCAATTACCCCGCCCCGATGGACGGGGCTTGTAGAAAAACAGCTTTAACAACGGATCTTGTTCTTTTACAAAAGAAGACCCAGCACTCAAATGAGGAAAGCTGCTTGGGCTAAGAATCCGTTAATTTTAGCTATTCGCTGGGCGATCTTGGAACTAGCCTAGAGTACTTGAGCCAAGTTGCACATCTCATTTGAGTGCTGGACAAAAACCAGCCGATTCCTCCCCACAGCAAGCTGTGGGGCT
>JAGXLB010000053.1 GCA_018334915.1 Candidatus Bipolaricaulota bacterium | reverse complement strand
TCAAGCCAGAAGAAATCAGAGAACAAGCGTTCAAAGACGCCAGGGTATTTCACTTTGGGTCATTATCCTTAACCAAGAAAGAATCAAAAGAAGCAACAGAGAAAGCTATCGAAGTTGCTCGAAAAAACGGATTGAAAGTCACTATGGACCCGAACATCCGGTTTAACCTATGGAGTAGCCACTCAGTGCTTAAGAAGTTAGTTAGATCCCTGCTCAAAAAGGTCGATATTTTAAAGCTTAGCAAAGAGGAAGTCTCCTTTCTGACTGGGAGCGATGACCTGGGGGTCGGAACAGCCGAACTGGCCGACCTTGGCCCTGATCCCGTCATAGTAACCCTCGGGGAAGAGGGTTGTTTATTTTACTATAAAGGTACGCTCGAAAAGTTAGATAGTTACAAAGTCGAAGTAAAAGATACTACCGGAGCCGGGGATGGATTTATGGCCGGGTTTCTCCACACTTTATTGAAAAACACCGAAAATCTCTCAGCGCTCGACTCTCGAGAATTACTTCCTGCAGTAAGGTTTGGCAACGCTACTGGTGCTCTAACAACTACGGACTACGGAGCTACCTCCGCGTTTCCCAATTCAGAGTTGGTCGAAAGTTTTCTGGCGGACCGGTAGCCGACTAACTGTGAACCTCTATGAACTTGTCAAAGGACCTATCGTACGTTTGTTCTACTTCATCGGGAAAAGCACAGGCGGGTAGCTCTGACCTTCCCAGATGATACTGAATACACTCACAGCAGTTACCTTTTCTCGGGCATCCGGGGTAGGTACAGTTGCAATTTTCCAGGTTCTCTTCATAGTTGGTACATTCTTGAGACATAACAGTCACTCCGATTAAAAGTTTAGTTGTTCGTCAATTCTCCGGTTAACCTATTTGCTACTGGATAAGAATTGTAGTATGCAAAAAAGCCTCTTTCCATCTTTTCTTCAACCAGATTTTACCAAACCCTCGGTTGTTTGCCAAAACTCTTTCTTGGATAGTATACTTTCATCGTTCATTGGGGTGTCCTTCTCTTTTTATAAGTGATGAGCTCTTATTGGAGGATACTCCTTTTTACATTGAAACATAATTTATGGTACGGAACCAAAAGAATATTTAGTAGTAGCCAGGAGGTCTAAATGATCCACGAAGGGGACTTTTGGAGCGGAGTGAATAACCCTGATCTTTCTTTAAGCGAGACAGATGTCGGGATTATTGGAATACCTTACGATACAGCCGCTTCCGGGGGAAGAGGGGCAAAAGACGCCCCGGATAGAATTCGAGAAGTTTCTGCCACGTATCCCTCCAGGTTTACTGAACAAAACAAGGATATCGGTAAATTAAGATTAAAGGATTTTGGCGACGTTCAAATCCCCCCGCTTGATCCCGATCAAACTGCAAAAAGGATCAGAGATAAGGTTAAAAAGCTTCTTGACAATGAGGTTTTGACTGTTTGTGTGGGAGGAGACCATTCGGTAACTTTTCCGGCAATAGAAGCCCACAGTCAAGCCCGGGACATATCTATTGTATGGATAGATGCTCACCCCGATCTAATTGACGTTCATAACGAATCTAAGTACTCTCACGGTTGTCCTTTGAGACGCTCTCTCGAACTTGATTCCGTGAGAGCGGAGAACGTGATATTATTGGGAATTAGAGATTTTACCAAAGGTGAGATGAACTATATTAACAAATCGGAAATTGAAGTAATTTATGCTCACGAAATTGCAAAAATGAATGTAGGGGAAGTTGTGAAAGTCATTGAAGACCGAGTTTCTGGTTCCGAAAAAACCTACCTCTCCTTTGATATAGATGTCCTGGATCCAGCTCATGCCCCAGGAACGGGATACCCAAACCCAGGAGGCTTATCGAGCAGAAAGCTTTTTGACCTTATTCATTCATTAAAAGATATAAACTTGGCCGGGTTCGATGTGGTGGAGGTGGCTCCGACACTCGATGTGAACGACATAACCTCGCTTGCAGCGGTGAAAATTATTTACGAAATGCTATCTCTTCAACTATAGTCAGAAATCCCACCCTGAGGGACAGGGTTCTTGATCGTTACCAATTTAGCTTCTCAATCACAGCAGGTAAGGTAGTTCCGTAGAAATCTTAGATTTGCCATTTGGCTAGTTTTTCCGTTTATTCTATAATCTCAGTGATTGAAAAGTAAATTCTACCAGACGAGGCTCTGGAGTTAGTCAAAATTAGTGAGTAAACTGGTACAGGATTTCCGGGGCCTATCCAAAATTCCAGCCCTCCATGATGATGTTACTGAACTTACACTTCCAGTTTGTTATTTTTAGGTAACTACCACCTCCCGTTGGAGGTCTAGTTCAGATTCTTTTGTTTCTTTTTGCTGCGGATTGTTTTTTCTGACACGGTTTAAAGTAAACCTATCCTTCCGATTTGTATACTTCACCTTCCCTATGATCCCTCCATACATTTTCAAACCACTGAGGGCTTTCAGGTATTTCGCGTCGACTTACCCACCAGTGTTTAACATTGCCTTTAGCGTCCAATTTAGTTTCCTGGACCTTCTTTTTGAGCGCTTCGTTCTCACCTCGGTATTTCCAATCTTCTGAATAGCGTTCTAAACTCTTTTCTCCGTCCGAATCACCAATCATATACGAACCACGGCTACCTCCATCGTTCTTAATATACCAGTTTATCGCATCAAGGTAGACTTGACTAGTGATAGCTAGGTGTAGAGCCTGGAACATTTCCGGAAGTTTATCGGGCTCGCTTACTTTTACCTTATCTCTTAAGTCCCGGCGTAAATTTTCAATTTCTTCAACTACCTTGCTAAGTTCTTTCTTCTTCCGGAGTAGAGCACCATAACGACTCATCCGTTTCTGAATATGGGATTTGACTTCTGCTGATCCTACGGCATCAGACTTTTTGTTTCCTTCTCTTTCTAAAGCCGCTAAAGCCAAAGCAAGTTTTGCTTTCACCTGTTCCTTGAACTTTGACTTGTTTAGCTTATATGAATCCGTCTCGTCAGAATAAACTTCACTAATATACTGAGCAGCCCTCAACCCCCCTACTTGTCCAGCATTAAGCGCAGATCCTCCGGGGCGCGAGATACCGTGGCTCCCATTTACTTCCCCCACCGGGAATAAGTGAGCGATGTTTGATTCCCACCACCTATTACCTCGGAGGCCTCCATTGTTGTGCTGAGCACAGACTGCTATTCTAAGCGGTTCCTTTGCCAGGTCAATCCCCTGTTGACGGTAAAGTTTTAGGGCCTCCGGGTTTAGTTGCTTCAATCTATCCAACGGTTTCTCTCCTAATGCGCCAGAGTTATCAAGGTATTCCTTAGGTTCACCTTTTAATTGATTAATATTAAACTTTTCAAGACCTTTACCTTCTACTGGATTTTGTCGGAAATCCATAAAAACCTGTCGGTCCCTTAATCTGGTTTCTCGATAAACCATTAAATCGATCAAGGAAGAACCGTATCCCTCTACTTTATCGGGGTCAAATGGCCATTGATACCCTTTTAAAAAGATTGCTTCTGCCAATTTTTGAATTGACGGAAAGACTTCATTCAAAAAATCTCTTTTTGAGCCACTTTCGTCCACGCTATAATACCTAGGAATAACCTGTTGATAAGAACCGGATAGATTCCACCTGAAGTCCACGGATGCCAGCCCAAATTGACCCTCCGTCAAATTATTTGCTACAGCCCCTTTTTCCAAAGCAAGACCAATACTGCCTATATGGCCTTCAGGATAAACTGAATCCTCGTATAAACCCCCAGGTCCTCCAACTCCAAAGATTACGTTTTCACTGCGGAATACCACAAAACCCAAATTATTTTTTTCTGTTGTCGTTTTATCGATGCCTAAAGCCCCTACAACCCTTTTCTCACCTTGTTCTTTATTAGTTAGGAGGCCAATAATTTCTATTTTGTCCTTTATCTCAACCCCAAGCCTTTTTACCTCTTCTACCAAGTGTTTAACCATCTGTTGAGAGGTCCAAGGACCTGCTGATGTCCCGCGCCCCCGGGGATCGTGGTCAGTTTTATAGCCCACGTACTCACCAAATTCATTAAAGGGGAAATTCACCCCTAGTTCAGCTAAATGAAAAAATTCTCTTGCAGATAGAGCTGATTCAGTCAGAGCTAGATCTCCATGGGTAGCCCCACTTTCAAAATACGATTCGGCCATCTCAACGGGTGAATCTGAGTTAGTATCTGATAAAGACAGTTTATAATAAGTTTGTTTATCCGAACCAGCGTTGGCAGAAATCCCCCCTCCCAGTTCATTAGTTACTATTAGAGTGTCACTCATACCTTGACGCTTGAGATGTACAGCTGCATTGAGAGAAGCTGTTCCTGATCCGATTACTAAAGTGTGAGTACTATACAAGGGTAATTTCTTACCTTTCACGCTTAGTGTATCTTTTTTCACTTTATCGACACCCCTAAAGTCTTTGTAAATGAAATCCGCCGTCTAAGTTAAATACTTCACCCGTAGAATATAGATGGTACCCTTTAGCTATAGCTACTACAGCTTTACCAATATCCTCCGGTTTTCCCCATCTTCTAATTGGCGTTATTCTTTCTTCTTTGATTAGTTTGTCATATTTATCCGTAACAGACTCTGTCATACTTGTCCGGATTATACCCGGCCTTATTTCGTATACATTTATCCCTTCGTCGGCTAATCTGTCTGCATATAGTTTTGTCATCATACTTATCCCGGCTTTACTTACACAATACTCCCCCCTTTCAGGAGAGGAAGTGTAAGCAGATATAGAAGATATGTTAACTATGAACAGATTTCTCTCCGGATATTTCTCTTTTTGTTTTATCATCCATTTGCTGGCCAACTGAGTAAGAAAGTAAGGCCCCTTAAGGTTAATTTCCATTAACTTATCAAAACTCTCCTCTGACGCTTCTAATATGTCTTTTCGTTCTTTTGGAGAAACTCCCGCATTGTTAATGAGCATATCTAAGCGCCCGAATTCTGCTTTTACACCCTCAACTAAGTCCTTCCGAGCAGTTGAGTCGGAGATATCGGCGGGGAAAAATTCGGCCGATACCCCTTGAGACCTACATTCTTCGATGGATTCCTCAGCATCACTGTCGTAAGAAAGGTCATTTACCGCTATATTTATACCTTGTTTAGCTAGCTCTAGAGCGATACCCTTACCTATCCCTCTTGCTGAACCTGTTACTAGAGCAACTCTTCCATCTTCTATACCCATTTGCATCACCTTTTTTACATAACTTCCTTCTACTTGAAATCTTAACTAAAGTTCCCGACAAGACCCAAGTTAATTAGCGTAGCTTTATCAGATTGTGAATTACAGGAAATTCAGTTCATTACTTACTTTTCACTCTACCCTTTCGGTAGATAGGGCTATAAATAGCGTTATCCCGAACTAGGCAACCCACTTCCACTTCATCATTCATCATCTGAGAACAGGAAGAGCAGGTTGTGCAGAGTTTTTCTTTATTCAGACTCCCGTTCGTTAGTATTTCCCGAGCGAAGTTTGGATTTGCTAGGGCAAGCCTTCCGGCCCCTATAGCATCTACCGCAGCTTCCCTTTTAAAATATGCTGCTCCATTCGGAAAAAATTGTCTAAGCCAGGAAATTCCCCCTCCCACCTTAAATAGATCGGGAAATTCTTTTCCAATTCTAGAAGTTAATTCAATGTTAGTAGAAATTGCTTGCAGGGGGTCTCTGTCTGGTACTTCATTTCCGACCAGCGGAATGTCGAAAGGTCGTTCCAAAAAAGGATCACAATATGGATTCCCCATCGCCACGTTTAAGATTTTCAACCCTGCTTCTCTTAATTCCTCTAATAATTGTATTGTTTCTGAAAGATCTGGTTCGATACCACCGGACTTTGCTACACCAAAACCATCTGGGTAGGGAATGTCATCGTAGATATTCAGCCGGCTAGCGAGAATCACGCTAGGCGTCTTACGACTTACTTCATTAACTATGTCTTTCAGAAATGATATTCTGTTCTTAAAATCCCCACGATATTTACTTGAGGAATTTTCGTAGGAAAAAAGCAACTCATGAATTAGGTAACCATGGCAAGCCTTAATGTCTACTGCGTCGAACCCCGCTTCTGATGCGAACTCAGCTGCTCTAATGAAATTTTTCTTAATCTCTGAAAGGTCTCCATCCGATACCACCGGATAATCCCGATCAATATTGTATTTTTCATCAAGTAAATCCGAATGCTTTGCTATTATTGGTTCCGGGCTTCCTTGCGGAGCCGAATGCCTACCGGAATGAGTTAACTGGAGTACGGTCAAAGGTTCCGGTCCGTGGGGACGGAACTTCTTTGCGGACTTTTTTACCTCTTTATTCAATTGAGAAAACCCACTTTGAGACTCTTTTGTTAAATGTAATTGCCTAGGGTGAGCCTTCCCTTTTTCCGTAACTGCTGTAGCTTCAACCCATATAATCCCGGCTCCCCCTTCAGCAAACCTGCGGTATCTCCTGAAAGTCAGACCGCTTGGTCCGCCATCGGCATCAGCATCATGTCCCTCCATCGGATTTACGCACATTGAGTTTGGTACAGATTTCCCATCAATTTCAGCTTGTCTGCTTAGCGGTCCTAAATCATCGTCAAGTGACAACGAATAGTTATTCTTTTGAATTTCCTGCCGTAACTCTGTTAAGTTTTCATAATCAAAATTCTTTACATTTTTTACCAATTTTATCCCTCATAGTATGTTTCGATCTTTACAGACCTGTTTAACTGCTAAAACATTTTCTACGGGAGTATCATAGGCTAAGACACCGGTACCCAATATAAAACGATCCAACCCTCTAGCACTTTCCACTACTCCGCCGGCTAGTTCTCGGAGTTTTCTAGGAGAATCGTTTCTTATCTTTTGAGGGTCTAAATTTACCCTCAATGAAATATCATTCTTGTCGGCGACCCCCAAATATGTGTCAAGGTCCGCGTTATAATCACAGAGCAACAAATCGGCACCCACGTCAGCCAGATCAGAAGCAATCTTTGTGGTATCCCCGCCGATGATCAGTGGTTTATGGCTTAGCTCAAACTTATCTAGTATTCCAAATATCTTTTTGTGATAAGGCTTAATGATGTTTTTATAAACGTCAGGTGGAACCAACGGGGGGGAGGCTAGAGAGTCAAACATTATCGTTCCTAGACCGATATCTATCCAAGCTTTTGCGTACTTTACTATGACCTGGGTCACCTTTTCAAGTAAATCTCTGATAAAATTAGTTCTCTTGTAAGCTTCTATAATGGTCTTTTCTTGGCCTGCCAGGCTACAGGACAGCGTAAAAGGTCCTGAAATAGCCCCCCTTATAAACACTTCTGATCCTAGCCTCTCTTTGACTCGTTTACCCACATCAAGCATCATCGGCATTCTTCCATCGGCGCTGGGATCGGGAATACCAAGTTGACTTATGTCAGCTTCCGAAAATACTAGAGATCCTTGAATCACTGGAATATCGGAAGAATCAGGATAGTATTTTATCTTACCCCCCATTGCCTCTGCTTCTACGTTATAAACATCCAAACCTATAGTCAGCAAATCTGGTTGATATACCGAATACTCCTTAAGAACGCCTTGAGTTAGTAATTCCGGGTTTTTTGCAACTTGAGAAGGCGTTTTATCAATTAAAAAGGCTTTATGCTCATAAATGGCTGGTGCAAAAGGAATTCTGTCATTCGGCTCTCCATGAAATATCTTCTTCATGAACATTTTGGCAGTTTCCGAAGGGTTGTGGAAATGATTATTGACCATACAAGACCTCATTCAACTTAGCCAGCTACTTCAGTTTCAAACTCGCCCCGCATAAGCTGATATAATTTTTCAGTATACTCATCATATTTGTTTTCCGTCTTCGTGGTCAATGTCCTAGGGCGCTCCAGATCTATAGTTATTTTTTCATTTATTCGAGAAGGCCTATCAGTAAGAGCAACAACGCTGTCAGCCATGAAGGCTGCTTCAGGTATACTGTGGGTCACGAACAATATAGTCTTTTTGCTTTCTCTCCATATTTCCAGTAACTCCAAATTCATCTTTTCCCTGGTCATAGCATCCAATGCCCCGAATGGCTCATCCATCAAGAGTAACGAGGGATCATAAACAAGCGACCTGCATATGGAAACTCTTTGCTGCATTCCCCCTGATAGCTCTGAAGGGTATTTATTCTCAAACCCTCCCAAGTTTGTCAGTTTTAGTAGCTCTTTCGCTTTTTGTTCGTACTCTTTTTTATTCATCCCCATTAATTCAATGGGTGCCAGTATATTGCCAATAACTGTTTTCCACCTTAGCAAAGCTGGTTCCTGAAATATCATTCCGATATCTCGTACTGGTCCCGAGATCTCTTTGCCACGGAATTTTATACTCCCTCTATCGAAACTCAACAAACCCGCAACAACTTTTAGCAATGTGGACTTCCCGCAACCACTCGGCCCGACTATCACGACAAAATCCCCTTCTTCTACCTCAAAGGTTATGTCCTCGATAGCCAGAATAGAGCCCTCCTTACTTTCGTAAGATTTACGGATATTTTTTAATACGATCAGCTTGTCTCTATTTGCATTTTGTGCTTCCACGGTTATCCTCCGATGACCATTTATGCGGCGCCCGCCCTGGTTTAATAGGGCGGGCGCATAACGCTAATCAAATTTATTTATTCTTATCCTTCTGATGGATATGGCCAGGTATAGTGGGGTAGGAATTGCCTAGTGTACATTTCCTCAGCCGTTAGCTTTCGGTCAATACCAAAGTGTTTGTTTACGAGTTCTACAGTTCGCTCCATTTGATCATTATCGATCCAGCCTAATCCGTGTACTAGTACCGACTCGTTTTTCATCAGCTTGATCGATTCATTAAGCATGGCTAAGAACTTTTCCTTGTCTGCCTCGGGAGCGTATTTTCTCTCAATTTCAATTGCTTGCCCAGGGTTCTTGATCGTCCAACGATAAGCCCTGAAAGACGCCTCCAAGAATTTCTTCAGTATTTCCGGTTTTTCTTTAATGGTTTTTTCGTTTGCAATCAGAGACTTACCATATGGGTTTACTCCGTATTCAGGCCATCTGAACCTCACTAGGTTGTCACCAACCGCCTCCTTGTAGAGATAGAGCTGATCCGAATAGTGAACTGTGGCATCAATCGACCCTGCTCCCAACGACTGGATCTTTGCCCCGGGACCGATATTTACCCATGTAACGTCATCTGTATCAATCCCAACAGCACTTGCAAAAGCTGGGAAGAAGACCCGCTGAGCATCTCCAGCTGGTGCCCCAATAGTATGGTTCGCAAGATCTTCTGGTTCTGTTATACCCTTATCCTTTCTTGCCCAGACTGTAAATGGACTTGTAACATAAACTTCCGCTATGATTTTAACATTAGCTCCTTGTGCTCTTGAAACAGCTACGGTACTTGCATCAGCCATTGCTATGTCTACTCTTCCGACATCTGCATATTTGACAGCGTCACCCGATCCGCTCCCTCGTTGGATATTTACTTTTAGGCCTACATCTTCGTACCAACCTTTGTCCTTGGCAACATAATATACTGCATGGTTACCTTGGGGAATCCAGTTTAGCCGAAAGTCTATTTTTTCGAGGTCAGCATCATTCTGACTAAAACCGACAGTACCTACTAAGCTAGTGGTTATAAAAAGTGCAATTAGGATCAAAACTATACTTTTTTGTTTAAACATAGTATATACCTCCGTGGCATTAAATATACGCTTTAATTAACCCGTAACTCTGTGTAAAATCTACGTTTGTACCACCTCCGGTAGAGTTCTATTATTCTATTCCTTGTGCCCAAGGCATAAAGATTTTTTCCGTAAGTGCTACAAGTCCGTACAAACCTAAACCCAAGACAGAGATCCATACTAGAGCGGCAAAGATTGCTTCTGTAGCTAAAATACCCTGGGCCTGCATTATTACTGCAGCAAGTCCTCTACTTGAAGCTACAAATTCTCCGACAATAGCACCAATAACTGCCAAAGTCGCAGAAGTCTTCAATCCAGCGAAAATCTGAGGGAGTGCATTAGGAATTCTGATCTTAAAAAATCTTTTCCATTTCGGAACCCGAAGAGATTTGGCGAAATTAATGAGATTAGGATCAATTTCCACAACCCCCGCAGCCGTATTTATGACAACAGGAAAGAAAGCAGTTGTAAATGCAATTACAATATTTGGAATAATTCCATAGCCCAGCCAAATGATAAATAGTGGAGCAAGGGCTATTTTGGGTAGAGAGTTGAGAAAGACCAACATTGGCAAAATGGCCCTTCGCAGTATATTCGACCAGGTTATCGTTATTCCAAGTAGTATTCCAACACTAGCTGCAAGTAAAAAACCACCAAAGATCTCTATAGAAGTTGCTTCTGCTTGGTAAAACCATCGCCACTGCATGTCACCCAGAGCTTGGACGACTCTAACAGGGGAGGGCAGGAGATAGGACTGTATGTTGGTGATTACCACCAGCATTTGCCATAATCCAACTAAAAGTATCAATAATCCAACGAAGGGGTAAATTTGTTCCAAAAATTTTGAAAGCTTGTTCCACATAATTACACTCCTATTTATTAGTCATCTGGCCAATGGTTACTCAGGCAATCAAATTCCCGAAACGTGTTGCCTTATCTGCTTATTCTTACCCTGCCTCCACCCTCGGCAAGGCTCTGGACTTCTTCAGGAGTACACCAATTCATGTCACCGGGGTTGGTCTGTTTAATTGCCGAGGTGGCGTTTCCGTATTCTACACCTTTCTGAACGTTTCCGGTCAGGTATCCGTAGAGGAACCCGGAGGTAAAGGAGTCACCACCTCCAACTCGGTCGACCAGTTCCAGCTCGTAGGTCATGTCGTCATATACCTTACCGTCCTTGTAAGCTATGGCGGTCCAGTCGTTTCGCCACATTGAGATGTTGTCCCGGAGGGTGATGGCCACTACCTCGAAGTCGAACTTATCGGTTAGTTTTTTCGCAACCTCCTTGTAGGACTTTGCCGTTATGTCGAAGACTCTCTCGGTATCTTCTTCGGTGGTGACTAAGATGTCGGTGTAGTACATAAGCTCCGTCATGCACTCTTTGGCCTCTTGCTGGGTCCAGAGCTTGGATCGGTAGTTTAAGTCTACGCTTACTTTGAGGTCCGCCTCTTTTGCCGCCACCATGGCTTCCTTGGTGACTTCTTTTGCGGAGTTACTCAACGCGGGGGTAATGCCGCTTGTGTGGAAGAGCCTGCCGCCAGAGAAGACCGATTTCCAGTCTATGGTAGCTGGTTCGACGTTACTTATTGCGGAGTTGGCTCTGTCATAGATGACCGAACTCGGCCTGGGGTTGGCCCCGAACTCGAGGTAGTACTTGCCAACCCTGTCCTCTTCGGTCCAGAGTATCCCCGAGGTATCTACACCGTGTTCCCTTATCTTGTTTTCGACCATTCTGCCTAACGGGTTCTCCGTGAGTCTCGTGACGAAGGCGGTATCCAGCCCCAGCCTGCTTATCGCAACGGCGACGTTTGACTCGGACCCGCCAACATTTACGTCCATCGATTCTGTCTGCTCTAACCTCTTGGTGTCCGGGGCGGACAGCCTGATCATCGTTTCACCAAAAGTAACCACGTCGTTGCTCATGATAACTTTTCTTATACCCTCCTTCGAAAAAAATCTAAAATGATCAAAGCTATTATTTTTTCTTTCTCCCTTTCTCTACAGCTTCGACAAGCTCTTTCGCGTTTTGGGTCAGTATGTCATAATTTTCGTTATCTATGGCCTCTTTATCCAGAAGGGCGGAACCTACGCATAGGACATCCGCCCCAGCTCTGACGAATTCCTCGGCATTCTCTTGGTTAACACCGCCGGTCGGCATCAGGGAGACCTGAGGTAACGGAGCTTTAACATCGCTTATGAATTTCGGGCCAAGCCTCGAAGCAGGAAAAATCTTCACCATATCGGCCCCAGCCTCCCAAGCAGTCATTACTTCCGTTGGGGTGAAGGCTCCGGGCGCCACTATCTTGTCATATCTTCGGGCCATTTCAATCATTCCAACGTCCGTAGTTGGAGAAACTAAGTATTCTGCCCCAGCCAGAATTGCCGACCGGGCAGTTTCTGCATCTAACACGGTACCGGCACCTACTAAAACCTCGTCCAGTTTTTCCAAAACCTCCTCAATTACCGAAAGGGCATTTGGGGTAGTCATGGCTATCTCTATACAGCTGACCCCCCCTTTCTTGATTGCTCGAGCTACTTTTAATAATTCCTTTGGGCTTTCTGTACGAATAACGCCAATTACACCTGAATCCAGTAACAATTCCTTCTTTTCCGCCTTATCTGACATTTATAATTCCTCCTGGAAGTATCTAGGCCTTAAATCCAAGTTTTGCCGATATTTCCTCCCCGTATCTCTTAATTAAAGGAGATATTTCTTCGACTTTTGTCTGAGCAGAGAGACCAGTTACGCTAATTGCTGCTTTTACTTTACCGCTGTGGTTGTATATTGGAATAGCAATACATTTTATCCCTTTCTCGAACTCTTCATCATCCACTGCGTATCCTTGTTTCTTTATCGTTTCGAGTTCCTCTCTTAGTTTGTCCGGCGAAGTGACAGTTTCGTCCGTAAAAGGTTCGAGATCCAAGCTGCTTATTATTTCTTCTAATTGTTCATCGGGCAGAAAGGCTAAGGTCACTTTCCCCAAAGCAGTGGCGTGCAGAGGAGCTGACTTACCGGGAGAAGAGTACATCCTAATTCCGCCTCTGGATTCAACTTTGTCGATATAAACAACCTGGTTTTCATTAAAATAACCCAGATGGACGGTTTTCTTGGTCTCGTCTCTGAGTTTTTCTAGTTCGGGCCGAGCCTCTTCAGCAATGTTAAGTCTTTCCAAAACTAGGCTTCCCTTTTGGGCAAACACCAACCCAAGACTATATAATTTGTCCTCATCCCTCTTAAGGTAACCATGATTCTCTAAAGTATGCAGGATTGGGTAAAGTGAGCCTGGATTAACCTCGAATCCTTGGGCTATTTCAGTAGCACTTAATTCCGAGTCGTGGGAATCAAACAAATCGAGGATGGATAATGCTTTGTCTAGTGACTTGTTTATGTAGTCCGGTTTGTCTTTCTCCTGTTTTATGGTTTTTCTCTCTGATTTGCTGTTCATAAATTAGCACCGCTATTTTTCAAACAACGAACTTTTAAGATATAAAAACTACTTTTATTTTTCAAAAGTATTATTACAGAAACGGGATTTTCTGTCAAGTATATTTTTGAGATTCTTGGATAGTGAATGTCCAAAACACTTTTCCAAGAAGTGGTGAGCGGGATTTCGGCAAGACCGTATTAACAAAATAAAAAAGAGCAACCAAATCTGGTTGCTTACTCACAAAAGCTTGGTTATTCAAGTGAGAAAACTTCCCTAATTACTCCACCAATTCCGGCTTACAAACCCGCCGATAACGACAGTGGCGGCAGAAATTGTCGTTTTCTATTTTCGGGAAGCCCTTTTTTTGCCTCGTTGGCGTCTTTGTCAGTAAGCATCTCTTTCATATTTTTCACGGAGTTTAAGATTTTCTCGCGGGTCTCCTGTTTTTCCTCCTTGCTGAAAGTTCGCTCGTGTCGTTCATCCTGATTTACGTTGTAAGCCGTCAGGTTAATCTTTTCTGCGGGGACGCCCCAAGCTTCGGAGGTATAGTAGCCGTAAATGTTTAACTGGGTTGGGTCCAGCTCATCTTTTGAGTTGCCGGACTTCCAGTCAATTAATCGAATAGAGCCCTCATCTCCCGGATAGGCGAAATCAAGCTTTACCCATACTTTAATTCCATCTACGGAGAAAGTGTCGGGCTTGCCGGAGGGTAAATTCTTCCAGGTGTTTAGATTAGGGGAAATGTTTTTCCAGATATTGTCCGAACCCTTCAAATCGCCCTCTAAAGCAAGACAATCGTCCATAGACAGTGTTTTGGCTTTCTTCCAGAATTTAGAGCCTCTAAAGTTGTCTAGGGAGCGGATAACGTCGTCTCGCAACAACTGCCAGGTTCCATTCGCAACCTCTTCCTCGTAATAATGTTCCAACAACCCAAAATTATTCTTGGGATCGGTTTTATAGTCACCGGAATCGGAGTTTCTGTACTGGTTTCTCATCTTTTCTACTACGGCTTCTTTGAACTCACCCTCTTCCAGCCTCTCGTTCACAAGAAGATATTTCAGCAGGAAGGCAATTGCTTCGTGAGTAATAGTACCTTTCCAGGTGTGGCGGTTTTGGAGTTTCTTTAACCGGTAGATGGTTCGAATCCTATCCGGAGCATCATCTTCCCAACCGTCCCAAAAGCCGTAATACTGAAAATAGTACTTGCGTTTGCAGCTTTTGAAGGTGGAAAGACGGCTATTTGACCAGGAGAAGTCGTTTTTGAAGTCCTCGGACATAAATAATCCTCTGGTTAACTCAAGTGGATATTAAAATTACCGTTAAAATCAATTGATAAGGCCTTTCTAGACCTTCATTCATAATATAAGAACGGAAAAATTTATGCAAACGGAATAAAAAAGAGAGGTGCCAGGTAGCACCCCTCGGTAAAAAATAGTATATTGATGTTAGTCAGAAATTTCGCTTGACTATCCAGTAAAGTTATCCATTGGTGAAGAGGTACTATAGCTTTCTTGTAAAGCCTTATCACTCATGTGAACATATTTCAAAGCGGTACTCATCTGCTCCCAGCCGAATTGCCGTTTTAAAGAAAAAGGATCCAAGCCATTCTGTA
>JAGXLB010000052.1 GCA_018334915.1 Candidatus Bipolaricaulota bacterium | reverse complement strand
AGTCAATTTTACGCCGGAATTCAATCACGAGGAAATTGGGCTCTCTGACGAGTTACTTAAGTCGATAATAAATGATCTTGACCTAAACTCCAGCTCGGGAGGGACCAGGTCGCTAAACTCGTTAAAAAGCCAGTTGTCGGTTAGTCTGGTTCCTCCGGGAAGTTCTGACAATGATACGGAGCAACCTGTCCTGAACCTGGCCGTAACCGGTAGCGATCGTGAGGCTATAAAGGAGATTGCGGACAGGTGGGTGGAATTATACCTTCAGCGGGCCTCAGAGATTCTTGCCAGCGAAGTTAAACGGTATTACGAGTTGATATCGGCCGAATATTACCAGATGCGGGAAGAACTACAGGCTAAAATCGAGGAGAGAATCGAGGCCAGAAAAAGCCATAACCTTCAGCTTTTAAAAACCGAAGTTGACGTCTTAAGAGACAAGTACAAGGACTATCTCTCTGCTATTGAACAAAAAGAATCGGATTTAGAAAGAAAACGGGCTCAGCTCCGTACGCTAAAGTCATTTCTGGAAGATGAACCAAGATATCTCTCTATTGAACGTTCAATCCCTCCGGAGAACCTCTTCACCGAGAATCAGCCCTCTGAGGAGGAACCAAGCAACCAGCAAGAAAATGACAACGGGATAGAAGAACGAGCAATAAAAATCAGGGACCAGGAAGTAAACGAAATATTCCTAACACTCAAAGAAAAAGAAATCGATACTGATGTGGAAGTCACTTCTCTGGAGGAAGAGGTGGATTATATTTTGGCAAAACTTGACGAATTTAGAAGCAAAATTAACGACACCCAGGCTACTATCGACAGAGTCCAGCTGGACATGGAAGAACTCGACAGGGAAATAAACCGCCTGAGGAAAACTTCCGATACCCTGTATACCGCCCTCAAAAAAGCCCGGACAGCCACCAAAGAAAACGGTACAATCAAGCTTCTGAGCGACCCCAGTTCCGTAAAAACCCTGGATAGCGTAAACACAAAACAGAACGTCGCCGTAGCCGGCGTGCTTGGACTTTTTATCGGGGTACTCGTCGCCTTCTTCAAGAACTACATGGAGGACTACGAAGAGGAATCCGACGAGGAAGTAGAAAACGAAGAATCAAAGGATAAATCATGAGGGCCTGGAGGGATGGGTATGGGTTTTAGCTGTGGTTTTCTCGGCTTACCCAACGTGGGAAAATCTACCCTGTTCAACGCCCTATCCGCCGCAGGAGCGGAGGTCGAGGGCTATCCTTTTTGTACCACTGAGGCACAGATAGGCACCGTAAAGGTGCCCGACGAGAAACTCGATGGGTTGGCCAAATTACTACCGGAAAAGGAAAAAGTCTACACGCAGATAGAATTCTACGACCTTGCCGGCCTGGTCGAGGGCGCCCATCACGGTGAAGGTCTGGGAAACCAATTCCTGTCGGAAATTAGAGGAGTAGATGCCCTGATTCACGTCGTAAGGTGTTTCAAAAACTCCGACGTACCGTTCGAGGAGGGAAACTCCAGCCCGAAAGAAAATATCGAAACAATTAAGTCAGAATTGCTCCTGAAAGACCTGGAAACGGTGGAAAAACGCCTGAGCAGCCTGGACCGGGAGGAAGACCAGCTAAAAGAGATGTACCAGGAACTCAAGGAAGACCTCGAGGCGGGTATACCTATCCGGGATCACGAATTCACACCCTACGAACGGGAAGACCTGAAAAGTATTTCACCTCTGACTGGAAAACCCGTGCTATACGTGGCTAATGTCGGTGAAAATCCTCCCGAAGAATGTTTAAAAACTGTCGAGAGCTACGCCAGGGAAGACGAAACAGAAGACCTAGTGATAAACGGTGAAATTGAATCTGAGGTTCGAGAGCTCGACCTCTCCGAAGACGAACAGGCAGAATATCTCCAGGAATGGGGTCTGGAAGAGTCCGCTCTGGATAGACTCGTTAGAACCGGGTACGAGCTACTGAACCTGGTAACATTTTACACAACTGACGGTCCGGAGGTCAGGGCCTGGACGATTCCTGAAGGGTCGACTGCACTTGAGGCAGCCGGTAAGATACACTCTGACTTCGCGGACAATTTTATTTATGCCGAAGTAGTTTCTATAGACGAGCTTCTAAGTCATGGCGATATGGAAGGGGCAAGGGAGGATGGACTACTTAATCGCAGGGGGGAGGACTACGAAATAAAGGACGGGGACGTGGTCCACTTTGTCAGTTCCAGGTAAAATAAAATC
Organism: Candidatus Bipolaricaulota bacterium; assembly: GCA_018334915.1. GTDB lineage: Bacteria > Bipolaricaulota > Bipolaricaulia > M55B111 > M55B111 > JAGXLP01. The sequence goes on along the minus strand of JAGXLB010000052.1, from coordinate 12,485 downwards.
AACAATAATAGGTGATAAATTTGATAGAGGACGATATCGACGGGGCATCCGAGATCGGAGAAGCTTTTAAAGAAGACGTTCTAATGGTTTTTCCCACGGATACCGTATATGGACTGGGAGGAAACGCCCGCGACGAATCCGTAGTATCGCGGATCTATCGCGTAAAACAGCGAAGCGAGGACAAGCCGCTTTCACTCCACCTTTTCTCCAGGAGGGACGTATCAAAATACGTACCGGAAATCTCTGAGAAGCAACAGAACATTATCGATAAGCTGCTCCCGGGACCTTATACGATAATACTTCCCGCTAATTCGAACGCTCCCGACGTTTCGGTGAGTAGGGAGAAAAAAGTCGGAATTCGAGTTCCGGACAGCAATTCCTTCCGTAATCTGGAGGAAAACATCGACTTCCCTCTGGTTGGAACCAGCGTAAATAAATCTGGAGAACCGCCGATGACTGACTTCGATCGAATAGTCGACGAGTTCGGGGGCATAGTAGACCTGTTCATAGAGTCTCCAGAAGAAATGAGCGGCGAGACTTCCACTGTTTTGGACCTCACATTTGATCCCCCCAAAGTCCTCCGGGGCGACTTCTCGCCCGAGGAACTCAAGGACTGAAATGAAGATCATAGTTCACGGAGGAGCTGGAAAGATACCGGAGGAAGACCTGGAAGACCGTAGATCCGGGTTGACCGAAGCAGCTAAGCGAGGCCTCGAAGAGGATAACCCAATAAAAGCTGTAGAAGAGGCCGTCAGAACCCTGGAAAGCGACTCCCTATTCAACGCTGGTTTCGGAGGTAGTCTCCAGTTGGACGGAAAAGTCAGGTGTGACGCTGCAATCATGAGGAGCGACCTTTCATCGGGGGGAGTTATCAACGTAGAGGGGATAAAGAGCCCGATAACCCTGGCTAACGCCGTAAGGGAAAGAACTCCCCACGTATTACTCCAGGGTGAAGGTGCATTAGACCTCGGGAAGAATCTCAATCTGGAAATGGCGGATGAGACACGTAGCCCGGATGCCAGTAAGAAGTGGGGTGACCTTGTGGACGACCTTTCCGGACTTTCCTACATCGAAAAGCTTGAAGAACTTACCAAATTGAAGGAGGGCAAGGATACAGTCGGTGCCGTCGCCCTTGAAGGTGAAGTTCTCGCGGCAGGTACGTCCACGGGAGGAGTTAAGGCTCAGATGAAAGGTAGAGTTGGAGACTCCCCGATAATTGGCTCCGGACTTTACTGTAATGAACACGGCGCGGTCTCAACAACCGGTATTGGAGAGGCAATTATAAAGGTCAACCTGGCCCGGGAACTCGTCCACGGGTTAGAACGAGGACTAAAGGTCCAGATGGCTGCAGATAGAGCCATTTCCCGCCTGGAGAAAGAGACTGAATCCCGGGCAGGCCTTATAGCTCTCGACTCAAGTGGCGAGGTCGGTGCCACTTATAACACGAGAGATATGCAATACGTAATAAAGAAAGATTGAGTTTCAGAGAAATCGATTATTTATAGAGATCCTCCGTGATCGAGATAATTTCGGCAAATGATCCTGGATCCAGTGAAGCACTCCCGATCAACCCTCCATCTATATCGGACTGACTCATAAGTTCTTCGGCGTTGTGGGGCTTAATGCTTCCCCCGTACTGCAACCTCACGTTCTCTCCCGCTTCCTCACCAGCGATCTGTCTGACCTGGTCCCGCGAAAACTTGCATCCAGCCTGAGCGTCTTCGGGAGAGGCCGATTCTCCTGTACCTATCGCCCAGATAGGTTCGTAGGCGACGATCATTTCTCCCACCTGAGCTTCAGTTAGCCCCCTCAGGTCGCTCTTTAACTGGTTCTGCAATACTGACTCAGTCTTCCCGTCGGCTCTCTGTTCCTCTGTTTCCCCAATGCAAAGAATAGGTTTCATTCCGTGATCAAAGACAGCATGTATTTTCTTGTTGATATCTCTATCAGGTTCGCCAAATATCTGCCTTCTCTCAGAGTGGCCAACAATTACGTAGTCAGTTCCCACCTCTGCCAGCATCTCTGGAGACACTTCCCCCGTGAAGGCCCCTTCGTCCTCAAAATACACGTTTTGAGCACAAACTTTTATTCCTGTTCCCTGTATGGCTTCTGCCACCACCTCCAGGGAAGTAAAGGTGGGACCCAGCCCAATCTCTACGTCGGAAATATACTTGACTTTCTCTCTGAAATCGTTCAAAAATTCGATGGCTTCTTCCTGTGTCTTGTGCAACTTCCAGTTAGCTGCGATGATAGGTTTACGCAAGTTATTTACCTCCTAATTTTTTACGAGAAGTGTTAAAAACGAGTAGAAATCCCGCCTCGTGCACCGAGAAAATCTACACCCTTAATTTGCTAGAAAACATATCAATTCTAAGTGTTCGACGTGGTTCGAACAACGCCAGGTCGCGCTTCAGGGACTGAAGCTTGCAGGTAATAATTGTAAAAACCAAAAAAGAAAATTCTTAGGCCTCTCAAAATAAAACCGGAACCCGGCTGGAGCTTTCTCTAACTTACCCAGCCGAGTTCCGACCAATGTATTTTCTTTTGTCTACCTTTATCGTAAATCTACTGATTCCTAATTAGCTCATCTCAGTGTAGATATATCCCATAACCATCAGCACGATACCCGCCCCCGCTATCAGCTGTTTCTGACTCAAGGGTGGTTCTGGTTTTTGGGGTTCCGGCTCAGGTGTCGGTTCAGGTCCTTCCACTGAAGGGGTGGTAACTGTTCCGGAACTGGCTGATCCGGACTCCCCGGAATCGTTGTAGGCCGATACCTCGTAGGTATATGCCTTATCCGGGTTCAGTCCTGTATCGACATAACTCGTAGTATTTGGTCCCACGGTGGCTATTTCCACATCGTTTCTATAGATTTTAAATCCGTTCTCGTTGCCCGATTGATCATTCCAGGTCAGCCTAATCTCACTGGTAGACAGTGGTGTTGCGTTGACGTTCCTCGGTCCATCCGGCAGAGACTTAAGCGTTATCGAACAATTTCTATTTGAGGATTCCGACTCTCCGCTGTTGTTATAAGCAACTACCTCGTAACAGTACCGGGTCTCTCCTGTCAGGTCTTCGTGAACGTAACTGGACGTGTTCGATCCAACAGTAGCCACCCTGTTTCCGTTCCTGTAAATCCTGAATCCGTCTTCGTTATCCGAGTTGTCATTCCAGGAAAGTTCTATCTCGGAAGGAGACACCGTTTCCGTCCGTAATTGCCCGGGAGAACTGGGAACCTTTACCGGGGTCGTTACATTCAACCCGGAAGACCGGGAAGATTCTCCAGCTTCATTAAATGAGGACACCCTATAGGTATAGCTCGTGTTCTCGTTAACCTCTGCGTCAACGTAACTTGTAGTATTTGGCCCCACTTCGGCAATTTTTTCACCGTCTCTATAGACCCTGAATCCGTCTTCGTTATCCGAGTTGTCAGCCCAGGACAACCTTATTTCTGTCGGTGACAATATCTCGGAAGACATATTTCCCGGTGCGGAAGAAACCTCAACAGGGGTCGTAATTTTGAGACCTTCCGTCAAGGAGGATTCCTCTCCGTCGTTATAGGAAGAAACTCTATAATTATAATCCGTTTCTCCTTCCAGTCCGGTATCCGTGTAAGAAGTAACGTTGGCGCCCACCGTAGCTATCTCCGTTCCGTTTCTATAGATTCTGAAACCGTCTTCGTTATCCGAGTTGTCATTCCAGGTCAATCTGACTTTAGATGGTGACATGGCCTTAGAGGATAAACTGCCGGGCATGTCAGGAACCTGGTAAGGAACTCTAACAGTACGGCCCCCCGTCAGGGCAGATTCACCAGCATCGTTGAAAGAGGCAACTCTATACGTATAACTCTCACCTTCTTCCAGTCCGGTATCCGTGTAAGAAGTAACGTTGGCGTCCACCGAAGCTATCTCCGTTCCGTTTCTATAGACCCTGAAACCGTCTTCGTTATCCGAGTTGTCATTCCAGGTCAATCTGACCTCTCTGGAGGAAAGTGCCTGGGTGGATAAGCCACCGGGGGAAACGGGAAGACTGACTTCCCCAACTTCTTCTTCAGACGTACCCGGAATCTCTAATTCGCCCCCTCCACCTCGACTTATCCGGAAATAAACTCGATAATTTTTGCAGCATTCGAAACTAACCCTGACGAACAATCTACCCGCTTCGACCTGTTCTCCTTCTTCATTTTTTTGATCCCAAACCCACGTCCACTCGTCTTTACTCCTTGGTATCGTCCCCAGATCCCTTTCCGTGTAATAAAGGTTAAAACTATGTTCGAACATGGGTTTTAAGTGAACTTCCACCTTCTCCACATTGTATTCGAAATCCTTGAGGTCAGTCAGGGTAATTCTGACCGCTTCAGCTCTTGAATAATTGCTCTTGGCACTAATGAGCGAATCATATCTCTCCGGGCAATAACTCTTTTCTTCCTCTTCCCAAACAGGACACCCGTACCGATAGGTATAATTGGGATTTCGTTCTTGCGACTTAGTAAAGGGAACAACAGAAAACATGAGTGCCAAAGTCAAGACCAGGACAACCAAACTAGACCGCCAGACACGATTCATCTTGCCACCTCCTATAGAACACCCTCTATTTATTACAACAGATAAAATTTTTCTTCGTCAACCCTTTCCATATCAATTTTCCTCCAGTAAATTCCCTCAAGTTCGCTACTAGAATACAGGTTCAAGCGGGTTTTTGTCAAGAAGAGAGGTAAAAAACCGGACAGTAACCTCTTTCAGCATCCACTTAATACCAGATTTTAGTTCTCCTCCAGTCGATAATACAGCACGGACTTCACCTTCTACCGTCCGATATCACTTATTTTGACCGGACATCTTTCTCCTTCAATTCAGCCAGCTGGTCATTGTATCAAGTTCTTCGATTAAAAATCCGCACCCTGACGCTTTGTTGTTGCTCAAGTCATGAGTTGACAATACAGATCTATAAACCATAAAATGTTCCGCAGATTAATTAGAACCGATCGACGAAAGGAGGAATAATAGAGATGAGCGAGGTCGAGAATTTAATCCAGAAAGCAGCCAAAGCCAGGGAAAACTCCTACTCGCCGTATTCGAACTATCCTGTCGGTGCGGCTCTGCTCGGAGCGGACGGAAATATCTACACTGGAGCGAACGTGGAAAACGGGGTGAACGACCTATCAATATGCGCCGAAAGGGTCGCCCTTTTTAAAGCCGTATCCGAGGGAACGAGTAACTTCGAAAGGTTGGCCGTGGTTTGCGAAGATGAATACTGTAAACCCTGCGGGGCCTGCAGGCAAACTTTGATAGAGCATGCTCCCGACCTTGAAGTTATAATGGCAAACCCGGACGGTAACTTCAGAACGGTAGACCTAAAAAACCTTCTACCCGAGGCTTTCAGTCTGGGGGAGTAGGATATTCCGCGTTCGAGCAGTCAAGCACCTCACTTACCAGGAGTGCTTACTCCTTCCGCTCATCGACAACCTCACCACAGTGAGGACAGTAGAACGGGTGATTCTCGTAATACTTACCGCAGTGCTCGCATTTGTTGTATTTATCAGCTCTCTCCAGCCAGAATTTCGAATACAGATACCTTGTGGCAAAAATCAGCAATACCAGGATTAAAACTAGACCAAGTATCAAACCCATTCATAGCTCCTCGGTTGCGAATTCACCCATAACAGGGCATCAGTTCAACACTAAGTATATAGGTGATGTTTTCCAAACCCCAGTGTTCACATGGACCGAAGTGATAATTGATAACGTATCCGATTGCGGGATTCCAGCCCCGGTGTAAACCAGGATCGAACTAAAAAACACATTAATACCAAAGAAAAATTTCGATACTTCTACCAACCGAAACACCCTATCATAAAGATCCGGCTGTCGATTTATCAAATAGAAGTTTACCTTCCACAATCGTCCGAGCGTGGGAACTCGGGTTGATGCTTAATTACCCTAAAGCCGGGAGGGCTCCCACGCCCTCCCGGAATGTGGCAAAGTCTTATGGGCCGCCGGGGCAAGCTCAGTGGGTTCTCAACTAGCTCCGGTAACAAAGGTCAAAAACCCGGTACAATTAATTGATTACCTTTTCTCGGTAATATATACTTCATGCGGAGCCAACGGTGCTATTTTACGACTATATTTAGGTTCCGAACGTCTTAAAAAGCCGTTTTAGAATTATTCATCTTCCTTTCGATCGGGGTGATAAATACAAATGCCCGATACTTGCCTCAATACGATCACAGGGATGGCGACTGAATTACAAGGAAAGTGAATTACAAGGAAAGTAACCTCAAAACCGGTCAATTTTTCCAACGATTATATCCAATCAGTCAGCCAGACAGCTGAGATCAAATTCCTAAGTACTCGCGGCAAAAAGTAGTGTTATTCCTTATTTCAGCAGGTGAACTGTAAAGAAGGTCCGGACTCAGGTACAATTAATCCTCACCTGGAGGAGATCAAAATGGAACTAAAGTTAAGCGAATTAAAGAGCAAAGAAGGACAGTTTGTCTCGATCGACGAACGAACTTCCCTCGACACCATAAGTTTCCACAATGACGAACTGGAAGTCGTAGATGATCTGGTAGTAACAGGGGGAGCAACATTTACCTCGGAAGAAGAGGTCATAAACGTTTCTATCGACTTTTCGACTAATGTCATCGAACACTGCCGAAGATGTCTGGAACCGATCGAGACCAAAATAGATAGACACGAAGAGATTGAATTTCGTCCCAATATGGAATCCGAAGTGACAAGCGAAGGGGACCTTTCGATATACCGGTACGAAAGCGGCAGCGGGACGATCGATCTCTTACCATATATAATCCGTTTTCTGAAGCTTGACCTGGATCCTTATCCTCTCTGTAAAGAAGACTGCAAAGGTCTATGTCCTAAATGCGGGGCGAACTTAAACAAGGAAGAAGACCATTCCTGCGAAACGGAAGAGGAAGGAGAAGCAAAGGACCCAAGGATGGAAAAACTGGCTGAATTACTGTGAGCAAATCGGAAGTCATTCTCGGAATCGATCCCGGACTAGCAACCTGTGGTTACTCTATAGTAGAAGCTAAAGGTCAGAGGTCATTTAAACTCAAGGAAAGCGGGGCAATTCGTACTTCGTCCGATGACTCTATGGACGTCCGGTTAAGGTCAATCTATTCGGAAACGGGGGAACTGGTTCAGGAATACGAACCGGAACTGGTCGCTATAGAGAAGATATTTTTTAGCAATAACCAGAAAACGGCGGTGCTTGTAGCTCAGGCTCGGGGGGTAATAATCCTTGCTGCTTCCGGACGAGAAGTAGTCAGTTATTCCCCGTTGGAAATTAAAAAGACAATTACGGGGTATGGGAAAGCCAATAAAAAACAGGTCCAGACAATGGTTCAACGATTACTCGGGCTAAACGAACTTCCTTCACCGGCAGACGCCGCGGACGCCATAGGCGTTTCTCTATGCTGTGGCCTCGACGCGAAGTCCGCTGTGAACCAGCAGTGGGAGGAGGCAATGGAATGACTCTGGTTCCAGAGGAACCGGAAGAAGATAGGCTGCTGCTTATCGACGGTCACGCGATAATGTACCGGTCGTTCTACGCCATTCGAGGGTTGGCAACCAGCAGTGGTTTTCCCACGAACGCAATATACGGTTTTTTACAATCCCTCGAAAAAGTGCTGGAAGAGTTTCCCTCGTCCCACGTCGTCCTTGCCATGGATTCAAAAGGGAAGACCATTCGTCACGAAGAGTTCGAGGAATACAAGGCAAACCGCCCCGAAATGCCGGAGGAACTCGCCCAGCAGATTCCTAAAATCGAGCATATCACAGAAAGCCTAGGTTACAGGGTTATTAGAAAGGAAGGTTACGAAGCGGACGACGTGATAGCCAAGCTGGCAAATATCGCGAGGGCTTCCGGAATGGAGACGCTCGTATTTACCGGCGACAAGGATCTGGCACAGCTTGTAGATGATACCGTTAAGCTCGTCGACACGGGAGAAAACAACGATCTCGAAGTAATGGACCCTGACGGGGTTAAAGAAAAGTACGGCGTGCCCCCGGAGAAAATCAGGGATTTCCTCGCACTCACCGGTGATACTTCGGACAATATACCCGGCGTGCCTCAGGTAGGAGAAGTTAGAGCCCAAAAGTTGCTTTCCCGGTTCGATTCCCTCGAGGACATCCTGGATCGAGTGGAAGAAGTTGACTCCACCCGGGTAAAGAACAATCTAATCGAACATGGCGAGGAAGCCAGGCAGGGGAAACACCTCGTGCAACTGCGGGAAAACTTCGAGCTCGAGTACGACTTCGAAGATCTCAAAACCCGCCCACCCGATCTTCCAAAAATCCAGGAACTCTTCAGGAATCTTGAACTCGCATCCTTTCTTGAAGACCTGGGTAATGAGAATACAGAGATCTCCTGGCAACTGGTAAATACTGAAGAAGATCTGGACTCTCTGATCGGCAGGTTGGAATCACGGGACGAATTCGCCTTCGACATCGAGACCGACGATCTCGATCCGATAGAGGCAAACCCCGTGGGAATTTCCGTCGCCCTGGACGAGGAGTTTGGATCCTACGTACCGATAAGTCACAGAGACGTCGAAACCCTATCCGAGTCCACCGTTATAGAAAAGCTAAAACCGACACTGGAGGACCCGGAACTGGGTAAAATCGGACAGAACCTAAAGTTCGACGGGCTGGTACTGAAGAAAGCCGGCGTCGAACTTTCCGGGGTAAGTTTCGACTCGATGATAGCTTCTTACCTGTTAAAACCGACAAAAAGGCAGCACAGCCTCAAAGAAATAGTCCAGACGTATCTGGGCAAGGAAGTAGAGGAGTTCGGTGACCTGTTTTCCCAGGGGGAAGATAAAGACTTTCAAAACCTACCCATCGAAAAGGCCGGACCTTACGCGGTGAGTGACGCCACAATTATCTGGACCTTAAAGGAGCAACTGGAAGATAAACTGAAGGAAAGGAGACAGATGGGCCTCTTCCGGGACCTGGAACTACCCCTGATAAACGTGCTCCGGGATATGGAATACCACGGAATAAAGCTGGATAGGGACAAACTGGCAGAAGGCGAGGAAAGCCTGCGAGAAAGACTCGACTCTCTTCAAGACGAAATAAACGACCTGGCAGGTGAGGAGCTAAACCCCAACTCTCCGAAGCAGGTAAGAAAGATCCTATTTGAAAAACTTGACCTACCTGTCATCGAAAGAACTAAGACCGGACCTTCCACCAACGCAAGGGTTTTAGAAGAACTCTCGGATAAACATCCGCTACCCGAAAAAATAATCGAGTTCAGGGAACTAAGTAAACTTCTCAATACATACGTGGAAACGCTGCCCGAGACAATAAACCCCAGAACGGGGAGAATCCATACATCATTCAATCAAACAGCTACTGCAACGGGTCGGTTATCGTCTTCCGATCCCAATCTCCAGAACATCCCCAAGGGCTCTCAGCTGGGAAGCGAATTACGAAAAGCGTTCGTGGCCCCGGAAGGCAAAAAACTGATCGGGGCTGATTATTCCCAGGTCGAACTCAGGATACTGGCTCACCTTTCGGAGGATGAGGAGCTACTGCAAACGTTCGAGCGGGGTGAAGACCTCCACACCAAGACGGCCGCTGAAATTTTCGGCGTGGATAAGGAGGAGGTAGACAGTAAGATGCGGGACAGGGCAAAACGGGTTAACTTCGGGATAGTCTACGGAATCACCGAATACGGGCTCTCCCGGGATTTAGGAATTTCCCAGGAGGAAGCAAAAAAGTACATTGATCGGTTTTTCGACCTCTACCCTCGGACAAAAAAGTTCCTCGATCACCTTGTGGACATGGCAAAAAAGAACCATTACGCTTCGACGATATTCAACCGCCGGAGATACCTGCCAAATATTAACAGTAACAACTGGCAGAGGAGAAATTACGACAGACGAAACGCAATCAACACACCAATTCAGGGAAGCGCAGCGGACCTGATGAAAGTCGCCATGCTGGACGTAAAAGAGGCTATAGAGAGGGACGAACTACCTGGTAAGCTGCTCCTTCAGATTCACGACGAGTTAATACTGGAAATTCCATGGTTCACGGTCGAAGAGGTAAAGTCAAAATTAAAGGAAACCATGGAGGACTCCCTAAAACTAAAAATACCGTTAAAGGTGGACGTCGCATCAGGTGACAACTGGGGCGAACTTTGATTTATGACATAAGAAGGCGCTAGTTATAGTTACATATACCTAAGTTGAGCGATTTTCTAACTTTATAACAACTTTTAGGTGGAGATACAGGATAAACTAACTACCCTTTGGGAAATTTAATTGTTTCACCCAGTTGGTAACCTCTAAAAGGTTCAGGCCAAATTGCTCTCTCACAACTTTCAACCAGCACTTATAAACCCCGTAACCCCGAGTTGATGGGAAAACTACATACCTTTTAACCCAGAACCTGACCCCTGTATCTCCCTCTTTAAGCTGATGCATGGTCCCTGGTACCTTTAAAAAAAGACCCGCAACTCGGCCCCGGTTAACAACCAACCATTCCCTCCCGCCCTTAGGACGGCAATATCTCCATATTTACAAATTTTCAATACCACCTTAACGACGGGTCATAGGTTCATACCCGTTTGTTTGCTAAATAAAAGCCGAGTATCAGGGTCGACATTCCAGAAAAATCTTCTCGAAGCTCGGGAGGCTGGGACTCTCTCTGGTCCTGATTTTCCCCAACCAGTTAAACAAGCCCGTGGGAGGAAGCTTCCGTTAAAAATTGGTTTTATTTCCCTTTAATTGGCACTAACAGACGTACCGTCCAAAAAAGATTTGATTTGTAAAAGACTCTCTAAAATATGTATCATTATTTTCCGGGATATATAAAATGAGTGAACAAACAGTTCATCTTTGGCAGGAAATCAAAAAAAATTTAGAAGAGGAGCTACCGGAGGCGAGTTTCGAAACCTGGGTCAACAATCTTGAATACGTCGACCTGGAGGACGGCCGGATTGAATTAGTGGCTCCCAGCGGTTTTATTAAGCGCGGCCTGGAAGAACGCTATCTGGACCTAATTGAGTCCACGGCCCAAAAACTGACCGGCAAAGAAAAGGAGGTCAGCGTCCGGGTAGCTGAATCGCCAAAAGACGGCGATAAGGCCGCCGGAGGGAATGAAAACCGTGGTGGAACGGACCTTAAATCTCCCCCAGTCAGCTCCGGCAGTAATTCCACTGGAGAACGTTCAAATCCGGCCTCCCCGGGGGTCAACTCAACCACCCCAGATCCCCAGGGTAAGACAGGAAATTCACCCGGTGAACTAGCCCTCAACAGGGAATACACTTTCGGCAACTTTGTCCAGAGTAAGAGTAACCAGCTTGCAAGTGCAGCCAGCCGGGCAGTGGCTGAATCGCCCGCCGATTCCTATAATCCTTTATTTCTATACTCCAAAGTCGGGCTGGGAAAGACCCACCTTCTCCACTCCATAGGAAATCACATAAAAAACCAGTATCCCGCAGGACAGGTAATCTACACCACCTCGGAAAGGTTTGCAATTGAGATGATTCAGGCAATCAGACAGAACAGTACGGACGAATTCAGAAAGAAATATCGCTCGGTAAAGGCGTTTCTTCTCGACGACGTCCAGTTCCTGGAAAACAAGGAAGGTACACAGGAAGAGCTATTCCACACTTTCAACGAACTTTACGGGAACGAAAAGCAGATAGTCCTAACTTCCGACCGATCCCCTCAGGAGTTTTCCGACCTCCAGGATAGACTGGTGTCGAGGTTCAGGTGGGGACTCGTCGCGGACATTCAACCTCCTAATTTCGAGACTCGAGTCGCGATACTCCGAAAAAAGGCGACTCAGAAGGGACTAAAAGTGGCCGAGGAAGTTCTGGAGCTAATTGCAACAAGAATATCTACAAACGTTCGGGCTCTGGAAGGGGCTCTAATAAAGGCAGTGGCCCACGCAAATCTGGCTGGAGGAAAATTGGAAATCGAAGAGGTAAAAAACTTCCTTCCGGACGATACAAAGGAAGCTAAAGAGCTTACCGTCGACTCAATCAAGGAAGTGGTGGCAAGCAATTACGACCTCTCCACCGGAGATTTGGAAGGTAAAAGCCGAAAAAAGGAAATAGCCCGGGCCCGACATATCGCGATTTACCTCTCACGCGAATTAACGGACAATTCGTTTCCGGCTCTGGGAAAGAAGTTCGGCAACCGGGACCATAGCACGGTAATGCATTCTCACCAGAAAATAGATAGTATGATCGAAAACACACCACTCCTTTACGAGGAAATAAAGGAGTTAAAGGAAGAAATTAGGTCCAACTTCGATACATAATCAGAACGGACTTCCCAGATCCATTCAGACCACCAATCAGTTTGACTGACCTATCCACTTGAAAAACTTAAATAATCCCCGCCAACCAGTCCCTATATTCTGATCAGAATTAATTGAACTAATTCTCTGTTTTGGGTAGGATTTTCTTGCTTGACCGAGGAACTTCTAGTCATGTAAAATGATATTGAG
>JAGXLB010000230.1 GCA_018334915.1 Candidatus Bipolaricaulota bacterium | reverse complement strand
GAGGTGATTCCAACACATCAACAAAAGCTCGGGCCACATCTCCGACATGTATTAGTGATCTGGTCTGTTCCCCGTCACCATAAACGGTGATTTGTCCTCCTTTCCAGGCCAGATAAGTAAAGAGATTAGTAACCAAATCGAGACGGGGCCTTCTGGACCAGCCAAAAACTGTTGAGACTCGAAGCACAGTTGGGTGGAAATGGGGAACCTCTTCTGACCTTTCCAGTATGATGTTTTCTGACCTTAATTTAGCATTTGCATAATGAGACAATGGGTGAGGTGGAGTCTTCTCCGTAACCTCGTCATAGAGTCCCTCTAGGTTTCCATATACTGAGCAGGAAGATGAGAAAATAAAATCTCTGACGAGATCTAGCTCGGGGTCGGTACATATATTTATCAATGTACGAGTACTTTCCACGTTAATAGAAAAGTGAGCTTTATGGTTATGTAAACAGGCAGCCTCTCCTACAATCCCGGCCAAATGAATCACCGAATCCACTTCTTCCAGGGCATATATAACGTCTTTAGAATTTCTACAATCACCTTTTATCAGTTTTATTTCGTCCGTAAAAGGGTTAAGCGCTTTTCTCCCCCAGAAAAAAGTATCTAAAACTACAGGCCTGTGACCTCTATTGAGCAATTCCTCAACGACCTTACTACCTATATATCCCCCACCACCCGTCACTAGGACTCTCATTACAAATCCTCCCTGCTAAATCATAACTTTCCGGAAAAAGCTTATTGACAATTACTCTGTTATAGGTGTCATTCTTGCCTGGGACTTAACATCTTTCACTTTATCCTTAAATGCTTAACATACTGCTGAATGGACGGTTTTCCGATGATCAATTTATGCTACCTCATGAAATTTATCAAGTTAGAGAAAATTCTTGTGTTAGATTTCAAACAAGTTCTGCTCTGACCAGTTCTTTGAATTGACTTTTCTTTACATCTTGGATTCAACAAGTAAGTGCAACTTTGATCTAGAAAAAAAGTAAAGAATTTTTATAAAAGGTGAAAAATGAAAGTGGGGACTATATTAATTCCTTTAATTGTTTAATCATCTCACTTTTCCTATCTCGTTTTTCCTCAAATACTATATTGGAGATAAAGCTTACGGTTGCGTAAAAACTTTACTACCCCTTCGACCAAGAATTTACGATAAAAGGCTCCGGGAGGTGGCCTCAGGCGGTCGCGTAAACGTAGTGTTTTGAAAATTGACCATCTGTTGTTAAATCATAAATTTCGTTAGTCAAGCTTTTTGCCTCTTTCCAGGCTTCGATGTCTTCGAAGTTTTCAATTTTCATGGTTAAATATCAGCCCATGAGAAACATCTTCACATTAGTCTGTGGCCGGGCACGGTGACCCGGCCGGCTATGAACTTTTAATCGGGCTACTCAAATCCCCCATTCTCTCTTTCCCCCATGAAGGGAGAAATGAGCAAGTTAGGCTCCCTTGTTGGTATTCACCCCCACCTTACGTCCTCCCCCCTCAAGGGGGAGGAAAGTGCGAGTTGGTGCTTACTCCCCCGCAGGGGAGGAAAATCGGTGGAATTTTATTAACTTTAATTAACTAGGAGGATTCTTATTTTGCCTTCGCCCTGTTCCAGTGATGCCAGGGCTTTGCCGACAATTGCGCCGGAGCATTTGGACGGTTCGTTGCAGACCATTGCGTAGCCGGGTTTTGATGACGTAGTGAGTAGATCACCCAGTCCAATGGGTCCGTTCTCCGTCGTTGCTTTTACCGGTACGGTGCCCAAAAGTGCCATCGGAACGTTGGCTTCTGAGCCTTCCTCGCTTAAAGTATAGCCTGGCTTCGTAGATACTACTCCTGCTGCCAGATCCGAGTAAGGTTTGCTTGATTTTCTATATTGTTTGGGGTTATCGGGATCCAAAGCCAGAACGTCTCCCGGTTCTACAGGTTCCGTTACCTTGACCTTTTCGGCGAGGTCCGCGCTGCCTGTTTCGAACCCTTCTCCGTAGTAGTCGCTATCCGAGTATACGTTTCCTTCGTTATCTACGCGAAACACCGCGTCGGTGTCAGCGCCGGTGTCGGTACCTGTACTGGGTGACGGCATTTCCATCCTACCCCAACCGTAGGTGTTGTCGTTCCCGGAGTCGCCCATATCTATGGCATTTGATTCTAATATCGACTGAAGGTCGTCGGCCGTCCGGCTGGAGTCCTCGGAGAGCAATAGTGCGGCTGCACCCGCCAGGTGCGGGGAGGAAGCGGACGTGCCGCAAAAGGTTCCGAAGCCGGAGGTAGAGACACAATCGGGACCCATAACGTCCGGCTTAATCCTTGACGAAGTGTACTGGCTAGCATTGGAGGGCCCCAGTGAACTGTAGGAGGCTTGAGGTCCGGTCGTCCAGTCCGATTCGTTAATCGCCCCGACTGAAAACACCTTACCATCGTTGGCAGGGGCCAGGACGCTGCTGGAATTGACGGGATAACCGCTGATTTGACCGCTATTGTTAACGTAAGCAAATAAGTCGATGTCCGGTGTAGTCTGAGCGTCCACATATAAAATTGAGAAATAATAGTCGCCTGCTTCGCCACTGGGGACCTGAAAATAGATCGATTCGGTCGGTCGCTGCGATCCGTCCTGAATGTCGGAAGAACACCGGACGAAATAATCCCAGGTTCCGTCGTCATTTTGCCTGTCCAAACAAATGTCGTAATCCTCGGCGTCCGAGGGCCAGGCGTCCCAGGTCATGTAAATATCGATCCACGAACCCTCGGAGACGTAGTCGATATAGTTCCTATTCGAATTACTCGTGAAATTTAACAGATCGTCCCCATCCGAATCGGTCCAGCTTCCCTGCCAGTGGTTCTGGGCCGAATTTCCGTTCGAGTTGACCCACAGGATTCCATTATCCCTGGCGTAAGCAGCAATATCGGCAACATTTGTTCCCGTGGTTCCCCAGTCGGCCGGACCCGTCCCGTCGTAGAAGTTAACGTTGAACCAGCCGATGGAGTGGTTTATCACGTCCACGCCTTCGGCAATTGCGTCGTCGACGGCGTTTTCCAGGTCCACCGTGTCGAATACTTTCATGAGGTAGAGATCCGCCTCCGGTGCCATGTCGTGGACTATTTCGGCTACTTCGGTTCCGTGCTGGTAATCGGTTTCGAGGCCGTTGCCGGTGTAATCTTTTGTAAACTCAATAACAGATGGTGGTATATCCCCCGAATCTTTCGCTTCCGTGAGGTGATCGAAGCCGAGGTCAATTATAGCTACGTCCGCACCCTGTCCGGAGAAGCCAGCGTCGTGGTATTCGTCGGCGCTGGTCTTCGTGACACCCTCGCTTGTATCGACTTTCGTCGTTTTTTTGGGGAATGGGGTACGGATAAAGGATATTCCATTTACATTACCTGCGACTGCCTTCAACATGGTCGCCGGGATTTTTACCGCCATCAAGCTTCTGGAAGTGGCTTCGACCTCGCCACCGCGGGCTTCCAGCGCAGTTCGGTTTATCCCTCCCGGAAGTCCCGAGGGCTCTATTATGACCCTTACCTTGCCGTTTTCCACAGGGATACCTCTTGACTGGGCGTACTCACGGCCGGCGGCCGGGCTCTCCGCCCACCTGTCCTCAAGTACCTGAAGCTTGTTTTCCAGCTTAGGGTTAGCCGCTTCTGGTGGGAGTGGCTTTTCCGGGGGAGATTTGGGCTGGGCGGTGGTTAATACGGGTATAATCAGAAAAGTAATCAGTAGTAATGCAATTAGTGCAAGGAATCGCTGCCCGGAGATAAGTTTCGGTTCAAGGTTGGTTCTCAAATGGTTCACCGCCAAAAGATCAGGCCTTTCAAAAGGAGCAGTAAAACATCATCTTTAACTTTAATCCATTAGATTATACGACCGGGGTTATTGACCTTTTCAAGGGGTGTCTTAGTTTGTCGGGTTTGTTGGGTT
>JAGXLB010000229.1 GCA_018334915.1 Candidatus Bipolaricaulota bacterium | reverse complement strand
GACGCAGAGAAGAGGATTGGTTTTTGGTGGTATTTCCGAGGCGACGGTCAATCCCCGACTCTTCCAGGAGTCGGCGAGCCAACACCTGGTTTAACGGGGGGAATCCTACAGTACTGCTTTCTCTGGGAGTATTTTTCGCGGTTGGTTCTATCATAATTAGCGAACCAAACAGTTTGTCTCTATAAGAGCTGATCCGCAAGCTAAGAGACCCTTTTGGAATTTTTTCCCGTATATATAGACGGCTCTCCTGTTCGTTCATTTTAGAAAATGCGGAGTCAAGTTGGTTTCGCGAGCGGACAATGATCTCCAGGCCAGCGCTCCCCTTTAGTGCTAGAGGAAAGCTGTTGGAGGAAGCAAACTCTTTTACTTCTGAAAAGGAGTCCACGGGCCGTTGACTTAATGGATTCAAGCCGTAGGATCGAAGAAGTTTTTGGGTTTCCGCTCGGGGCAGCCGGGTTGGACCCTCCTGGGCACTTTTCTTAATGGACTTGGAGAGAGAGTAATCACCAGAACTGGATTCTAAGTACTCGGGAGTCTGATAAAGCATTTCCAGATTTCTAAGGTATTGATATAGATAAAGATAGGCTCTTGCTGCCTTCTCGGGGGCCGTGGACGTGACTATGCCGTTTTCCCTGAGCAATCTTCGTCCCTCTCGAGCTTCCTTACCACCGATCCAGGCTGTGAATACGGGGATTTTCGTATTTTTCTCTACCGCGACCACTGCTTCTGCTGCGTCCCTGGCAGAAGCTTCCCCTTGAGGACAGTAGATAAACAGGAGGGCATCGACGTGTTCATCCTCTGATACAATTCGCCCACATTCTTCGTAACGAGCCCTATTCGCGTCCCCTAACAGATCCAAAGGATTGGTCAGGTTGACCTGGTAGGGTAACACCTCGCAGAGTTTCCCTCGTGTATCCTCGGTTAACGAAGCGACTTTACCACCTTGGTCCAGGATAGAATCCAGAGCCAAAATTGCCGGCCCGTTTGCGTTTGTAACAACCGCAAGGCTCGAATCATCGGGTAACGAATCGTGAGCAAGTATCTCAGAACAGGCAAACAAGTCTTCCAGAGTAGGAACTCGAGTTATTCCAATTCTTTTGAATAGGGCCTCGTACATCTCGTCTCGACGGGGAGAGAGTCCAATATGAGAAGAGACAAGTGGGCGACTTTTAAGATGCCTTCCCCCCTTGAGACAGATTATTGGTTTCCTCCGGGCGACGGGCCTCGCTGCCCTGATGAACGCGTCGGGGTCCTTTAGGGTTTCCATGTACAGGATAATGCTTTTGGTGGTTGGGTCTTTTCCGAAGTAGTCAATTAGATCAGAGAAACCGACGTCCAGAATGTTACCAATTGAGATCAAGGCGCTAAAACCTATTCGGGATTCCGTGGACCAATCAATCAAACTTGCTCCCATTGCCCCGCTCTGAGAAATGAAGGCCACGTGGCCTGCTGAAGGTACTTCTCGAGCAAAACTCACGTTTAGCTGGG
Organism: Candidatus Bipolaricaulota bacterium; assembly: GCA_018334915.1. Taxonomy (GTDB): domain Bacteria; phylum Bipolaricaulota; class Bipolaricaulia; order M55B111; family M55B111; genus JAGXLP01. The sequence goes on along the minus strand of JAGXLB010000229.1, from coordinate 2,425 downwards.
TGGGAGGTCTGATAAAACCCAGGCAATTCGGGCCCAAAATTCTCATACCGAATTTTTTTCTGCGGTCCTCGATAGCGTCTTGTAACTTTGAACCTTCCTCGCCAACCTCGCTAAAACCAGAAGAGACTATCACAGCCGCCGGGATCCCTTCTTTCCCACATTCTTCTACTATAGAAGGAATAGTTGGAGCGGGGGTAGCAATTACGGCCAAGTCGGGTGACTCTGGAAGGGAGCTTACTCGGGGATAGGTAGGCTGACCCAGGGCCGATTCCCTATTTGGATTTACGGCAAAGGTTTTACCTTCAAAGCCGCGGAGGAGGTTCTGCAACAAAGTTGTGCCGACCGAACCTTCAGCCTCACTGGCCCCGATCACAGCTACCGTATCTGGTTCAAAAAACTTTTGGAGGTTATGGATGGTCATAACAACCTCCTATACGGGTATTTATAACGGTCAGCAGGAGCTACAGGAAGCTCGAAAATTCGCCTATTAAGAATACTCCTTTCAACTCAGGTTCTTCTATTATACTGGTCTAAGAAGGGGTAAATATCAAACTATATTATCCACGAGCTGACCGAAGTAGTTGGCTTAAAGGGAAGGTACGGGATTTTAATCTCTATTCAATACCCGTGTAGTGTGGGTAGTTTTTCTTAGCCTTCTCTTTACTTATCTTTCCCTCTTCCAAATCTTCCTTGATATTGTCAGGTGATCGATTGCGTGGGGAACCGTATCCCCCTCCTCCGGGGGTTTTAATGCTAATCAAATCACCCTCGTCCAACTCCATTGTAATCTTCCCAGGGATGGATTGCTTTTCTCCATCTCTGAAAAGTCTGTCTTTTCCGGGCGCACCGGATTTCCCTCCGTTGAGCCCCCGGGGTCGGTGACATCTTCGGTCGGATAGTAGGGAGAACTCTGTACCACTATCCAGAACGCGAATTTCCCTGATGAGACCCAGTCCACCCCGGTATTCTCCTGCTCCACCGGTATCTTGCCTTAGGGCGTAGCGCTCTACCCGAAGCGGGTAATTTTGCTCTATTACTTCCGCCGGCGTATTTCGAGTATTGGTCATGTGGCAGTGTATTCCGTCAACACCGTCCTGATTGGGCCGACCGCCAAGACCACCACCAATCGTTTCGTAAAAGGTATAACCTTTGGACGCCCCCTGTCCACTGCCAAATGTGACATTATTCATGGATCCATTAGAATTTGCTGGAATGGATGGAATTTCGGCTTCTGCAAGTGCGGAAAAGATCACGTCTACGATTCTTTGAGATGTTTCTAAATTACCCCCTACTACGGGAGCTGGTTTGGTTGGATTTAGCAAGCTTCCGGATGGAACCTTAATGGTTATCGGCCTGTAACAGCCCTGGTTGGGAGGGATTGAGGGATCGGTCACGGCGCGTAGGCTATAATAGGCTGCGCTTTCCGTAACGGCAACTGGTGCGTTTACTGGTCCATCTGTCTGCCGGCAGGTGCCAGTAAAATCAACCAGGACGTGGTTATCTTCAACCTCCAGTTGGACCTCTATGCTCAGGTTTTTGTTACCCAGTCCGTCATTATCCAGGCAATCAGTAGCCCGATACCTTCCTTCCGGAAGCTGCTGGATTCTTTTTCTCATTCTCTTCTCGCTGTATTTCATCACATCGGAGTAAACTTTTAATATCTTCTGCTTGCCGTGCTCCTCCACTATTTCTTTCAACCTTTTCTTGCCCGTATAGTTTGCCGCAATTTGGGCTCGTAAGTCGCCTTCTCTCTCCCGGGGAGTTCTTACGTTGGTGAGGATAAATCTGAGGATTTCGTCATTTATCTTTCCTTCTTTGACCAGCTTTACTGGAGGAATTTGGAGCCCCTCGGCAAAGATACTCTTGCTTTCAGTGGACAGGCTTCCGGAGTAAGTCCCCCCGACATCCGCATGGTGGGCTCGGTTTGCTACGAATCCAATCAAAGATTCATCATCGTCGTAGACGGGACTAACCATGGTGATATCCGGGAGATGAACGCCGCCTTCATATGGATCATTGTGAATTATTACATCTCCCGGCCCCAGCTGGTCTACTTTGAACTCATCTAACACCGCTCTGACTGCTCGAGGCATCGCCCCCAGGTGTACGGGGATATTTTCTGCCTGTGCGACTAAAGAACCACTGGTGTCAAACAAGGCGCACGAAGAGTCCTTTCTTTCCTTAATGTTGGGCGAGTAACTCGTTCGGACTAGATTAGCACTCATCTCTTCGGCAACCATGGCGAGAGCGTTGCGAAGAACCTCCAGCGAGACCGGATCAACCGAAAACTCAGTGTCTTTCATGGTATCAGACCTCAATCAATAATGCTCCTTCGCTGTTGATACGAGCTTTCTGCCCCGGCATTATGGTAATTGTTGAATCCCTGGAGTGAACTATTGCCGGACCGAAAAGAGAATTACCTACC
>JAGXLB010000005.1 GCA_018334915.1 Candidatus Bipolaricaulota bacterium | reverse complement strand
AAAAAACTGAATTCAAGGTTTGTAAATTAAGATTCGCTTTCACCAAAACTTGCCGAGGAAGCCCCAGGGCTTGCCCTGGGGAGGAATCGGCTGGTTTTTGTCCAGCAGTCAATCGAGCCCGTTTCCTTTATTTTTACCAGAATGCGAGGTCAACGTTTAAATTGCCTGTATCCTTTTTCAAGGATCATGTCCTCGATTGACTGCTGAGTCTTCTTTTGTAAAAGACCAAAAATATTAGTTAAGACTGCTTTTCTACAAACCCCGTCCCTTGGGGCGGGGTTCTTGACACGATGGTGGGGGTTTTAACGAGTATTATTGGTCTCGGGTCAATTCGCCTTGGATTCCGTCCATTTTCTCGTCCAGGACACGACAGGTAATTTCGGCTTTTGCCAGAACTTGGTCATCTTTATCCCGAACTTCCGCTTTTGTCTTTGCGATCCCGTGTTTTCTCTCTATTACCTTTGCTCTGACCGTAATCTCTTCTTCCAGGGGGACGGGCTGGAGGAATTTACACTCTAACTCATAGCTCGGAGATACCCGGCCCGTTTTCGCCATTGCCGCCCACGCGGAAGCTTCGTCGAGCAACGTTGCGATTATTCCCCCGTGTGCACTATTTTTAAACCCCTGGTAGAGATTCCTCAGTTTCGTTCTGGCAACTATCCAGTCATCTTCGCGAGTAAAATCAAGTTCCAGTCCTATTGGATTGTCGCCACAACCGAAACAGCGGTTGTCTTCCCTTGACCAGTCGAAAGTAGCCACTGATTACCTCCTCTGGTGTGTTCTAAGTTTCAGTGTTTTAACCAGCTCATGAACTCGAAAGAACGATGTACGACGGGGGCGAAAGAACTGAGTCCAAAAGAAAAAAGGGAGTCCGGAATCTTTCCGGACTCCCGTAGTGAGTTCAAGTTTAAGTGCCTCGTTAGAAGATAATTGGATATACGGGGAACAGGGAAGCAAAGAGTATAGAAACGACCGACATCAACTTTGCCAGAATATCCAGCGAAGGCCCGACGGTATCTTTGAGTGGATCTCCGACCGTATCACCTACTACGCTTGCGTCGTGAGCTTCTGAATTCTTGCCGCCGAAGTTCCCTTCTTCTATGTACTTCTTTGCGTTGTCCAGAGCGCCACCGGTGTTGGCACAATAAATTGCCAGCTGGAGACAAGATAATAAGGCACCGATCAGAAAACCGGCCAGAGCCAATCTTCCCAGTACCAGGCCGACAATTATCGGCATGAATACCGCCAGTAAGGACGGAACGACCATCCTCCGGAGTCCTCCGGCGGACGTTATCGATATACATTTGTTGTAGTCCGGTTTTGTTTCTCCCTTGAGTATTCCGGGCATTTCCTCGAACTGGCGTCTTACTTCCTGAACCATGGTTCCTGCCGTATCGCTGACTCCCCTTATCAACAGGGAAGAGAACACGTAGGGGATCATGGCGCCCAGGAATAAGGCGGCCACCACGGATCCACCTATGCCCGGTTCCGATGAAAGTATTTCGATCGTTGGTACTTTAACGGCTTCCGCGCTGCCAATGGCAGACCACATATATGCCGCGATCAGTGCCAGAGCAGAAAATGCCGCGGATCCAATTGCAAAACCCTTTCCTATTGCTGCTGTCGTGTTTCCGATAGAGTCTAGTTTGTCCGTCCTTTCTCTTACGCTTTCGTCCAGCCCGGCTCCTTCGGCAATGCCGCCTGCATTATCCGCTATCGGTCCGTAAGTGTCTACGGATACCGTTATGGCGACGAAAGATAGCATACCGAGTGCGCCATATGCTACACCCATCAACCCGGCGAGCCAGTAAGTTATCATGACGGCCAGTGCTATGGCAAGAGCCGGAATGAATGTGCTAAGCATGCCCACTGCCATTCCGGAAGTAATTCCGACTGCCGTTCCTGAGTCGTTCATTTCAGCTATTCGCTGTACCGGGTTGTATTCGGCTGAAGTGTAGTACTCGGAAATATAACCGATTATTATTCCTACCAGTGCTCCGGTTAGGACGGACCAGAACGGGGCGAAGTTCATTGGAGAGAACCGAATAATGACGAATGCAAATACGGCCGTCAGCAGGGCGGAAATTCTAGTTCCGTTCATCAGGGTAGTCTGCATACCTTCTTTTCTTTTGCTCATCCTGATGTACTGGACTCCAAGGATACTGGAAAATATTCCCGCGGCGACTATCAGCATAGGGGTAAAGATAGACCACCAGAACTGCGACGTAGTCAGGCCGACGCTGAGTCCGATGCTTTCTAGCATTTTTTGGAGCGATGGAGCTACGGTACCCTCAACTCCCTGACCGACGAATACGTAGAGCATGATAACTATTACGGAAATTATCGACCCGATAAACGATTCGAGTAGGTCGGCTCCCAGTCCTCCAACGTCTCCTACGTTATCTCCTACGTTATCAGCCACAGAGGCAGGATTACGCGGGTCATCTTCTGGCAATCCCTGTTCCACTTTTCCGACAAGATCGGCTCCCATGTCAGCCGCCTTAGTATAAATTCCACCACCGACACGGTCGAACAGTGCAACGAGAGACGCACCCATTGAGTAAGCACTGACAATGAGAGCTCCTTTAATCAGATTTAAGTCCCGTTCGAGTAACTGGCTTATGACAGGTATAGACTTAGTCTGAATGTGGAGCGTCGCGGGATTAAAAGATCCTCTAAAAATAGTAACAACCAGGACCAGTCCTCCCAGAGCCAGTCCGGCCACCGCTAGACCCATTACTGCCCCACCTGAAATTGCAATGTTGAGGGCTTTTCGGAAATTGCTCCTGGCCGCGTTGGTCGTCCTCCCGTTGGATAAAGTAGCAGAGTTCATTCCGATGAAAGCAGCGGTCATAGAGAGGATGGCTCCAATAATGAACGAGATTGCCACTTCCCAGTAGAAAAGACCCCACAAAAGGCCAGCTATCACTAACATTACTACGGCAAAGACCCTGACCTCCTCGCTCATAAAAGTCCAAGCACCCTCGCGGATATATCCCTGTAGGTCTTTCATTTCTTCGGTTCCCTGATCCTGCTTGGTGACGTATCGGACCAGATACCAGGCTAGGACAAGACCCAGGGCAGAAACAATCCCTGGTATCAGGCTCAAATTGTAAGACGATAGCATCAATAAATCTCCTCCGTTTAACTTGAATTTGGTTCGTGTTAAATTTTTTTACCGGTGAATCTTTTCGTTCTGGCGATTCATTCTGTGATTCTTTTTAACTCCGACTTTCCAATGCCGAGTTTAACCGGCCACAAGTAACTTCCGGACCCAAAATGCTAAGGACTTCCTTGATCTCTGGTCCGGATATCTTGCCTGTAACCGCGGCACGCAACGGTTTGTAAACTTCTTTGTATTCAACTTCCAGCCCCTCTTTGACCTCTTTTACTATCGTCGAAACTTCGTCCGGAGATAGGGACTCTCTGGTGGAAAATTTCTCTTCAAGTTCTCGGAGAACGGCTGGAGAACTTTTCCAGTTCAAAACCTCTTCTGCCTCAGCATTCAACTCGAGCGATCCGTAAAATATTTCGATGTCTTCGTGATCTTTGAGATCGGTTAATTTATCGAGAGAGGGCCTTATAAGGTCTAGAACTTTCTTCAGGGTTTCTCGTTCGTCTTCTTTGAGATCTTCTTCGATGTAATCTCCCTGCTGTAAAAACGGCGCCGATATATCGACCAGCCGGTCCAGCTCCGCCCTTTTTATGTACTGGTTGTTGAACCAGTCCAGCTTGTCCCTGTCAAATACCTGGGAACTATCGATTATGTTATCGAGGGAGAATTTTTTGGTAAGTTCCGACACTGAAAATATTTCCTGGTTGTCCTTGGAAGACCAGCCCAGCTGGGCCAGGTGATTTACGAGTGCCTCGGGAAGATAACCGTTCTTTCTGAAGTCTTTTACCGAAGTGGCTCCGCTGCGTTTGCTCAATTTGGACTTATCAGGACCAAGAAGCATCGATAGATGGCCGAACTGGGGCTGGTTGAAGTCAAGGGCCTCGTAAAGCAGCATCTGTTTTGCCGTGTTAGTTAGGTGATCTTCTGCCCTCATCGTAAAGCTTATCTCCATTAAGTGATCGTCCAGGACACAGGCGAAGTTGTAGCTCGGGGTGCCGTCAGATTTGAGAATTACGAAATCTCCGGTGGTAAGGCTTTCGAATTCGACGTCTCCTTTTATCCTGTCAGGTACAACTACGTTAGGTTGTTGTTCGGGCAGCTTGAACCTGATGACGGATTCTCGGCCTTCTTCGCGGTATTGCTGTTTCTCTTCCTCCGATAAGTTCCGGCATCTTCCGTCGTATACTGGTGGCCGGCCCCCGTCCAGGGCTCGTTGCCGTCTTTCTTCTAGTTCTTCTTCCGTGCAGAAGCAGTGATAGGCCTTTTCCTCATGAACCAGCCTCCGGGCGTATCGCTCGTAGATTTCCAGCCTGTCGGATTGTTTATAGAACTCGTCCCAGACAATTCCCAACCACTTGAGGTCTTCCTTAATGCTCTCGGTGTACTTTTCACTGGACCTATCCAGGTCGGTGTCCTCTATTCGAAGGATCAACTTGCCGTCATGTTTCTTGGCATATAACCAGTTAAAAAGTGCTGTCCTTGCTCCTCCGACGTGGAGCCACCCCGTTGGCGAAGGAGCAAACCGAACTCTTTCTGTTTTCACAAATATTTCCCTCCAGCTATTTTTCTGGGAACTATATATAAAACTATCTTACATATTATAGAGACGAAGCGGTAAAGTGCAAATTAAAACTCAAATATATTCATTATAGCTATGCCTCGTTATCCAGTCCTCACCTGCCCTCTTCCCCTCGACTGGTAACTCTCTCAAGAAACTCAGTAGTAGATAAAATCCAGCAGCTAGGCAAGAGGGGAGGGCTGAAAAAAGTAAAATCTTGGAAAGACCTTAGAGCTGGACGGCAGTACTTTGTTTAACCTGGTTTAAGCTGCCATTGTTTCTCTTAATTCCTCGATCTCGTCACGATAGGCTGCGGCCTTTTCGAACTCTAATCTCTCGGCAGCCTCCTCCATCGACTTCTCGAGTTTTTCCACAATCATCAGGACTTCGCTTTCGTCCATCTCTTCCAATTCCTCCTCATCCGGCACCTGAATGTCCTGAGAAGACTCTGGCTCTATAAGCTGGGCAATATCAGTGATTTCTTTCTTTATAGTTTCTGGTTCAATATCGTGTTCTTCATTATACTCTTTTTGGATTTTCCGTCTCCGGTTTGTTTCGTCTATTGCCCTCTTCATAGAATCCGTCATCTTATCGGCATAGAGAATGACTTTTCCCCTCACGTTCCTTGCCGCCCTCCCCATTGTCTGGATGAGGGATGTATCCGAGCGTAGAAAACCCTCTTTATCGGCGTCCAATATTGCCACCAGCGAAGCTTCCGGTAAGTCCAGGCCCTCCCTGAGGAGATTTATTCCTACCAGCACGTTGAATTCTCCCTGACGGAGTTCTCTTAGTATTTTAACCCGATCTATCGTATCAATTTCCGAGTGGAGGTATCGTGCCTTCACTCCAACTTCGAGGAAGTAGTCCGAAAGTTCCTCGGCAAGCTTCTTCGTTAATGTGGTTACCAGAACTCTCTCGTTTCTACTGGTGACCTCATTTATCTCGCTTAACAGATCGTCTACCTGGTTTTCTATCGGTCGGACCTCCACTTCTGGGTCAACTAGCCCGGTAGGTCTGATTATCTGTTCTACGACCTTTTCGCTATTTTCGTATTCGTAAGGACCGGGAGTAGCCGAGGTATAGATGATTTGGTTGATCCTGTCTTCGAACTCCTCGAATTTAAGTGGACGATTGTCGAGAGCAGAAGGTAACCTGTAACCGTGTTCTACCAGAGTTTCTTTTCTCGATCTGTCACCGTTGTACATGCCCCCTAGCTGGGGAATCGTCTGGTGAGATTCGTCAACGAAGATCAGAAAGTCGTCAGGAAAGTAATCTATCAACGTATAAGGCGGTTCGCCAGGATCCCGATTGGTCAGGTGCCTGGAATAGTTTTCGATTCCTTTACAATACCCAAGTTCTTCCATCATTTCCAGGTCGTAACGAGTCTGGTTCTCGAGTCTCTGGGCTTCCAGCAGTTTTCCCCGTTCTCGTAGCTTTTCGAGTCTCTCCTCTAACTCTTCCTCGATATTCTCGATGGCTTCGTTCAGTTTTGACCGGGAAGTAATAAAGTGCGTTGCGGGATAAATTACTATTTCATCCTTTTCCTCAAGCGTCCTCCCGGTTATGTTATCTATCAGTCTTATCCTATCAATCGTGTCACCGAAAAACTCTACTCGCACCACTTCTTCCCCGTAAATAGGTACTATTTCTACTGTATCACCCCTTACCCGGAATGTTCCCCGTTCCGGGTTCAGGTCGTTCCGCTTGTACTGGAGCCGAACCAGGTTTCTCAACAAATGATCCCTTTCCAGATGACTGTCCAGGGTTAGTGGCCTGGCCATGTCCGAATACGTGTCGGGAGAACCGAGTCCGTAAATACAGGAAACGCTGGCTACAATGATGACGTCGTCGCGTTCGAACAGGGCTGAGGTCGCCTTGTGGCGGAGTCGATCTATCTCGTCGTTAATGGACGAATCTTTTTCAATGTAGGTGTCAGTTTCGGGAACGTATGCTTCGGGCTGATAGTAATCGTAGTAAGATACAAAATAGTGGACGGCGTTGTCGGGAAATAATTCGTTGAATTCGTTCCAGAGCTGGGCGGTAAGCGTTTTGTTGTGGGCTATGACCAGCGTTGGTTTTTGAACATTTTCAATTACGTTTGCCATTGTAAAGGTCTTACCAGTTCCGGTGGCACCGAGGAGGGTCTGATGGGTTAATCCGTCCCTCAATCCCTCGGTTAGCTCTTCGATTGCCTTAGGCTGGTCGCCTTTTGGTTCTTTCTCGGTTTTTAGAACGAATTCTTCACTCATAACTGTTAAATTTTAATCAATTGTAGTTGGTTTGTCAGCGGGAGAATTGACGACGTACTTAACCGTCTGATCCTTATATACCCTCTTGCCGCTTATCTCGCTACTGATTTAACCCTTTAAACTTAGCAGTAGACCAAAACCGGCAGCCAGGTAAGCGGCAAGAGGTTACAGGGAATAAAATGGAGTCGATAATTATGAATAGCTTCTTGCTTTCAATTAATGGAGAAAAACTGAGTTAGGTTACAGAAGGCGGTTGTCGTCGTAGCCGAGATGTTCCAGGCCCTTGCTTGTGATCTTCCGACCCTGGCTGGTCCGTTCCAGGAAACCTTTTGTCAGTAGATAGGGTTCATAGACTTCTGAGATAGTATCCTTCTGTTCGGACAGCGCGGCGGAGATAGTGTCCAGACCTACCGGGCCGCCGTCGAACTTTTCAACTATCGTGGATAGAATTCGCCGATCCAGCTTGTCCAGCCCCTTGTCGTCAATTCCGAGCATTTCCAGTGCTTCTCTGGCGACTTCTCTATCTATATATCCGTCCGCCCTTACCTCCGCGTAATCACGGGTTCTCTTTAGAAGCCGGTTGGCGACTCTTGGGGTACCCCTCGATCTTTTAGCTATTTCGTTTGCTCCACCTTTTCCATCACTTATTTCTATGTCCAATAGTTCAGCTCCCCGGAGAACTATTCGCTCTATAGCCTCTACGTCGTAAAAATCCAGATGAAGGACTACTTCAAACCTGTCCCGAAGAGGTGAGGTTAATAGTCCGGTTCTCGTCGTTGCCCCGATAAGGGTAAACGGAGGAACGTCCAGCCTAATCGATTGAGCACTTGGGCCTTCCCCTATAACGATATCGATTTTGAAGTCTTCCATAGCCGGATATAGAACCTCTTCCACATTTCGTCTCAACCTGTGTATTTCGTCTATAAACAGAATATCACCGGGAGCCAGGTTGCTTACTATGGCGGCGAGGTCGCCCGGTTTGTCGATAGCGGGCCCGGAAGTTGTCTTTATACTTACTCCCATTTCGTGAGACACTATGTGGGCAAGAGTGGTTTTACCAAGTCCAGGAGGACCGTGAAAGAGGGTATGATCTACAGAGCCTCCCCGATTTAGAGCAGCCTCAAGTAGAATCGATAGTCTTTTCTTAACCTCGGTCTGTCCTATAAAGTCGTCCAGTTTTTTAGGGCGCAGGTTGGATAGGCCTGTGTCGCTCGACTTCTTTTCCTGGCTAAGAGGCCCCCTGTTGTCTTTTTCTTCGCTATCCATGACTATACTATTGTAAACATATGGGCCTTTATGGTGCAACAGCTATTTACCGGTTTTGATATGGAGATTAAGCGTCGATATAATTGAGATAGTACCTGGGTAAAGGTTAATGGAGATCACGATGTTAACATCATAACTTTCGTAATTAGCCATAGGGCTATCATCGCCTGGCAAAAGGAAGATTAATGAACAGATTAAAAGAAATTGAGAACGAAATATCCCGCCACAAAAAGTTTCTTATTGCTTCTCACAGGAGTCCGGAAGCAGACGCAATAGGAAGCCAACTGGGACTGGGAAGAGCGTTACGCCTGAGAGGAAAGCAGACGATTCTCTACAATAGAGATGGAGTACCAAAAAACCTTTCCTTTTTGAAAGGTTCTGATTCCGTTTTAAACTACGACGAGCTGCCAAGGGAAGTAACAGACGTAGAGCTTGGTATTGTATTGGATTGCAGTAACCTGGAAAGGCTCGGAGATAAAGGTAAAAGGTTATTCGGTGGCTTACCTACTATCAATATCGATCACCATAAGGACAATACTAATTTCGGTTATATTAATTACGTCAAGCCGGTGGCCGCTACAACACAGATAATTGCTGATTTGATCGATTACATGGGGCTTGAACCCGACGAACCAATTGCTACTGCGTTATATGCAGGGATAATAGCTGATACTTCGTCATTTCAAAACGAGAACGTAAGTGCAAATCTTATGGCTAAAGCGGCCGATTTGCTGGAAAGCGGAGCTAACGCCAGATCCGTAATCGTAAACTTGTACGAAAGAGAACCGTTTTCTAAGTTAAAACTTCTTGGCGAGGTACTATCTACGGCAAAATTTGAGGACGGTATAGTCTGGGCCGAGATTACGCCAGAAAAAATTAGGAGGGCCGGTGCCACCCAGGAAGACACTGAAGGGGTCGTCGGTAAGCTGCGAACTACCGAAGGGGCGGAGGTAGCTTGCCTGTTTAAGAAACTACCTGAAGATACGATAAAGGTCTCCCTTAGGTCGAAGGACGGTGTGGACGTTTGTAATGTCGCACGAAATTTTGGAGGTGGAGGTCATAAAGTTGCCGCAGGATGCATGGTTGACGGAAGAATGGAAGAAGTGGAAGAAAAGCTTTTGAAAGAAATAAAGAAGGAAATGGATAAGTTACCTGGCTCCGCGAACCAAGGATGAAGAAAAGACGAACAAGGAGAAGTGCGATCGAAGGAAATCTAGCTCTAACCATTGGGACTTTTGACGGTGTTCATATCGGGCACCAGTATTTACTGGATGTAACCAAAAGTATCGCGGACGACCGGGGGATAGAAAGCGCCGCTTATACCTACGAAGTCCCCCCTAGAAGGTATCTTGTCGATTCGGGCCCCCCATTGATCGTGGATCCGGAAGAAAAATTTAACCTCCTTCGAGATCATGTAGATCGGGTAATTGTCGGGAATTTTCTTGAAGTCAGAAATTACAGTCCGAGGCATTACGTCGAGGAAATTCTTGTTGATTGGCTTAACGTGGACGCAGTAATAGTTGGTAACGAATGGCGGTTCGGTCAAAATAGATCCGGCTCGCCCTCTGACCTGAAAGAGTTAAGTGAAGGAAGATTTACGGTCCACCCTCAGGATCAGGTAAAAAAAAGGGACAGGCCCGTAAGCAGTACCTGGATACGTCAATCAATTGTTGAGGGGAAAGTAGAGCTAGCGACCGATCTCCTGGGAAGGTATCCGAGTTATTCCGGAAAGGTAGTCCGAGGGGACGAGATTGGTAGAGATATCGGATTTCCTACAGCTAATATCCAGATTGATTCAAGAGTCGCTTTGCCAAAGAAAGGCAATTACGCTGGGTTTCTGGACCTTGAGGGCGAGAGAATGGGAGCAGCAATTCACGTAGGGGATCGTCCGACTTTCGGGGTAAGTCAGGATCATCAAATTGAGGTTCATCTAATAAATTACGACGGTAATCTTTACGGTCAGCAGCTAGAAACAAGTATCGTAAAATACCTCGGACGGACCCGCAAATACGAAGAAAAAAAAGAACTAAGAAGAGCTATAGGAAATTACGTTAAAGAAGCAAAGGAAGCCTTAAAAGAAGTCAGTGCGGTAAATTAACTTCAATATTTAGGAGGTCTTTATGGCAAAGGCATGGAAAGAATACGTCAAACAAGAATTTATGAAGGCTGATAGTGAGTTTGTGGAAGAGCTTCCGGTGAATTCGATTGATCTATCCACTTTTGGATTAATCAGTGAAGCAACGTCTTTTGTACCGGTCCGGATAGAGGGGGAGGTTCATATAAGACCGTTACCGGGTGGACTGTCCTCCCTCCGGAATGATATCCAGAAATCTTCTCGCCCGGGCGGCGGATTTGATGTAGACGCAGCGGTAAAAACTTTAACCACGTTTGCGGAGGCATGGGAAGAGGAAATAAAGGAAAAAAAGAAGTGGAAGAAGATGATAGAGCTTGCCGAAGAGGAAGATCAGGTTATGGGACAGGAGGAATACGAGCGAGAGTCGGAGACAGAAACTTCATTTCTGGATAAAGTTAAGAGTCTGTTCAAGTGACATGCCCAGGATTGACCTAGATCAGGTATTAGCTCCTCACCCACACGCTAGAGAACTTCTTGAAGACCTATCCCGGGCCGATTACAGGACTGTAATAGTGGGCGGTACGGTAAGGGACGCCCTCCTTGGGAAATACGAAGAAGATTTTGATTTTGATCCCGAAACCACCGATATCGACATAGCAACTTCAGCCAGCCCGGAAGAGATAAAAGAAGTGTTTCCCGAATACAACTTTCTCGAAGTTGGGGAGAGCTTTGGCGTATTGGTCCTCGTTGCGCCTGACGAGAACCAGTACGAAGTGGCTCAGTTTAGAATGGAATCCGATTACGATGGCCGACGCCCGGGAAAAGTAAAGCCAGCCCACTCGCTGGAAGAGGACGTAAAGCGAAGGGATTTCACAGTGAACGGACTGGCATTGGACCTTGACGGCCAAGTCATTGACCTGGTGGATGGGATAAGTGATTTGAAGAAGAAGGTGGTTCGAGCAATTGGCGACCCCCTGCGAAGATTTAGGGAGGATTATCTTCGTCCTCTCCGGGCCATACGAGTTGCCTGCTATCTAGGAGGGGAGATAGAAGCGGAAACCGAGAAGGCGATTGAGGAAGTTGCCTCGGAGATAACCAGCATTTCCCAGGAGCGCATAAGGGAGGAGCTATTCAGAATACTGAGGACCCCGAGGTCCGGGTGGGGATTGAGGCTCTGTCATAAGACCGGGTTACTCGACCAAATCTTGCCTGAAATGACTGCGAACGAGGGCATACCTCAGCCAGAAAAATACCACCCCGAAGGTGACGTGCTGGAGCACAGCTTCCAGGGGTTGGAAGTAGCGGACGAACTTGAATTTGGACCTTTAACGAAGTTTGCCGTATTTATTCACGATGTTGGAAAAGCCGATGCATATCACAACAACGATAAGCAGCACATGGGTGGACATGCCTTGATCGGCAGAAGAAAAACCAAAGAAATCGCTTCCCGCCTCAGGCTTTCGAACGAGGAAACGAAGAAATTGACCTGGATCGTAGAAAACCATATGAGGGGATCAGTTTTGCCAAAGATGAGAAGAGCAAAGCAGGTAAAACTGGTTCGGTCCCATCAGGACAAAAATTTCTCGATTGACGCCGTGACGAACCGGTTTGATTACTTTACAACACTTCTAAAAACAATAATCGCGGACAGCGAGGCAAGTTCTCACGGCGTAAAGGGCTGGCTTCCTGTCCTTCAGGAGTTTTCGAGTCTCTTGCCCCACCTTAAACATCTGGAAGACCTGGGTACGGCCCGAGAGCTGATTGATGGTAATGACCTTATAGAGCTGGGACTACAGGAAGGTCCAGTGGTTGGTGAGGTACTGGAGTCGCTCCACGAGAAAATTTACTCCGGAGAAATAGAAACAAGAGAGGCCGCTCTGAAGGAGGCGGCCAAACTGGTTGAAGGTCAGAGCTAGTTACTCCTGATGAATTTCAATTATATCTCCGTCCTTTAACACGTGATCCTGGGCTACCTCCTGTCCGTCAAACCTGCCCGAACCCCATATCCTTATATAATCGAGCTTTTCTACCATATCCCTGTGGATAGACCTGACTCCTTCCAGGACGGTACTACCTTTGTCCAAAATATAAGGTTCCTGCAGGTCCGGTTCCTTCCCCGGCTTTTTGGTGTAAATCCTTATCTTGTTTAGCCCATCGAAGACGAAACCCGAAAACCGGGAAAGACTTGACTCGTCCAAGATTGAAAGAGCCATTGCCGGTAGACCCGAGGAGTCTTCAATTTTGTCCGCAACTTCCGGCGAAGAAAGTTCGTCGCTCTTAGTAATAACTACCTGACCTTTTCTATTTGTCTTTCCTATGGCATCTCTCTGAAAGTCTGCCTTTGGAGGAAAAATATATATGCCTTCCTCATTAAGCAGGTCCATTGTGTGATCAAATTTCTCGACGGTGTCATCGGTGGAACCGTCTACAAGAAGAAGTACTAGGTGTGCTTTTCTTATCAAATTATAAACCCAGGTTTCTACGTGTTCTTCAGAAACGGGAGGGGTATCGATCAGCTGTATTTGAACGTCCTCGTGTTCTAGCATGCCAATAGTAGGTCCCTGGGTCGAAAAAGGAAAATCGGCGACCCTGGGAGTGGCGTTGGTTGTGATATCGAGTAACGCCGACTTTCCTGAATTTGGCAGGCCAGCAAGCACTACCTGGCCTGCTCCCTGAGGTTCTATCTGGTCTGGTGTTTTTGCTCTCGTGGGTCCTTTCTTCTTCTGGGAACTCTTCTTGAGGTCGGATATTCGCTTTCGGAGGTCTGCCTCTATCTTGTCCGTTCCCTTATGATTAGGCAGAAGGGAAAGCATTTCCTGGAGTGCATCGAGCTTTTCGTCCTTAGAATTAGCGTTTCGGTACCTGTCTTCAGCTTCGATGTACTCTGGAGGTAAATTGGCTGGCATATTCTACACCCCGTTTTCCAGTTTGTTCAGTGAATGTTACGAATCAGCCCGCCCAAAGACAAACTTGACACCCATCTACAAAGAATCCAGTGAAGAATTTTCTTTGGAACATGAGTAATATGGCGGTTGGGTCCAATTTTTATCGAACCGCCTCCGGTAAATTAGGCCAATGTTGATAAGGTTCGTTTCTTGTCTTTCTGGGGGTTATAGTTTATTAAGGTAAAACAGCTAATTAATAGCCGGGATTTATAGATGAGGTTTATGGAATAGAATAAGTCAGTCGGAATCGATAAAGGGAAGGCCCGGCATGAATAGCTCTACGGTAATAATGACTCTGTGAATATTTTTTGTGTGTTTACACGAAACACGTTGTTTAATTAGGAAGAGTGAGTTAAAATTGAATCAATAGTGAATGTAATAACATTCAGCATTTATTGAATAACAGTCAGTCACCATAACCTCAGGAGGGGTAATATGCAGGCAAAAGAACAATTAAAGAGAGCTCAGAATTGGATGAAGACATTTGGTGAACTAAACCCGGAAGGCATGGAACACTTCCGGAAGCTTATGGGAGCTGTCGAGAAGGAAGACGTTTTGTCGGCTAAGACAAAAGAACTCATGGCTATTGCAATTTCCATTACCCAACAGTGCGAATGGTGTATCGCTTTTCACGTAAATAACGCCCTTGAAGAGGGAGCTACGGAAGAAGAGGTAATGGAAGCTGCCTGGGTTGCCGTATTAATGGGGGGAGGACCAGCCCTAATGCACGCCGGACTAGTGCTGGAGGCTCTTGACGAAATGGCTTAGGGTATTTTTGGGGAAATAAGTTTGACTTGATCGGTAGAGTTAATCCCCCGTTACCTGGACGGGGGATTTTATTTTCAACCTTGGAGGAGGAGTTATAATGACTGCAGAAAATGATAATCAGGACGTTCTGGTAATCGGAGCTGGACCCGGAGGTTATGCTGCTGCTATTCGGCTTGGCCAGTTCGGGTTTGAGCCGCTCGTTGTCGAGGAGGAGAACGTCGGAGGGGTATGTTTGAATTGGGGTTGCATACCGACAAAAGCTCTGTATAGCTCTACTGAACCATTGGGTCGCCTGGAAACATGGCGGGAGAGAGGAATAGTCTTTTCTGGCTACGATCTCGATCGGGAAAAAATGATCGAAAACCAGAGTAAAATAGTGGATAAGTTGACTGGCGGAGTTGAAAAGTTGATCGAGGCTAACGGAGGAAAAGTTATTGAAGGTAGAGCTACGTTAAATTCCAGGTATGAAGTGGAAGTAAAAAAAGCAAATGGCGAAGAGATCTCGATCGAACCGGATAACGTCATCATAGCTACGGGTTCATCTCCAATTGAACTTCCCGGTTTTCCGTTCGAAAATAGGGTAGTCTGGAATTCGCGCGATGCAATAAAAATTCCAGAAATTCCAAAAAAGCTTGTTATTCTGGGGGCCGGAGTTATCGGACTCGAGATGGCGACGATTTATAACAGACTTGGCACAGAAGTTGAAATACTGGAGATGGCTGATTCAGTGCTGCCGGGAATGAACATCGATAGGCGCTTATCCTCCATGCTGATAAGGGAATTAAAGAAATCCGGAATAAATTTACATACAGAGACGAAAGCGCTGGAGTTAAAAGAAGATTCCGGAGGGCACGTGGTAGTTGGAGAAGAAGACGAAGACTTAAAGGAATTTCCGGCGGACAGAGTTCTATCAGCTGTCGGTCGATCACCAAATTCTCCGTCGGCAACAAGTGGACTGGAACTCGGCCTTGACGACGGAGGATATGTTGAGATCGATGAGCTCTGCACGACAAGCGAGGAGGGGATTTACGCGATCGGAGATGTGGCAGGTCCGCCTTTACTCGCCCATAAGGCATCCATGCAGGGTCTAATTGCTGCTGCCGATATAGCTGGTGAGGAGACGAGTCAGTATCGAGTGGTCCCGGCCGCAGTCTTCACGGATCCGGAATATGCTGAAGTAGGTCTTTCCCGGGAAGAAGCCAGAAAAAACGGGTACGAGCCCGTTATAGGAAAGTTCCCTTTTCGAGCCTCCGGTAAAGCTTTGGCTATGGGCGCAGAAAAGGGAATGGTTCATCTGGTAGCGGATGAAGGTTCGGATAAGCTACTTGGAGGAGCGATACTGGGTCCCCACGCTTCGGACCTGATTGCAGAGATCGCGCTTGCGGTAGAGATGAAACTCACGGCGAAGGAACTGGCGGAAACTATACATACACATCCTACTCTTTCCGAAGCTGTAATGGAAGCTGCTGAAAACATCCACGGTCAGGCTATACATACCGGAAACAGGTGATGACTGAAGGTTAATAATCCGATAATATTGAATTATGGGGGTTGATTGACATGAAGACGATAATGATTGTCACTGACGGACTTGGTGGAAGGCCGACGGATATTGACGGTAAAACCTGTCTCCAGGTTGCGGAGACACCTGAAATTGACGATCTCCTGGCGAGGCGTGGTACCGGGGGACTTATGGATCCCATAGCAAACGGAGTTAGGCCAGGCAGCGATACTGCTCACCTTTCGCTGTTTGGATACGACCCCTATGAGTACTATACGGGACGAGGAGTGTTTGAAGCAGCAGGAATAGGGATGGATCTAACGGAAAACGACGTCTGTTTTCGAACAAATTTTGCCACGATCGATTCCAATGGTAATATAGCTGACCGAAGGGCGGGAAGGATCTCAGAGAGTCAGGACGAACTGGAGGAAGCCCTGGCAGATCTCGAATCCGAGAAGTTTCCAGAAGTTGAGGTCAGGTTCAAAAGAAGCACCCAGCACCGAGGGGCCCTCTGTCTGAGGGGACCGGAACTTGGTGGTAATGTTTCTCCCACCGATCCCCACGAACTGGGTATACCGATACCCGAATCTTCCGGGCAGGACGAGAAGTCGAAAAAGACCGCTTCCATACTAAATGAGGTCACGCAACAGGCCCGGAAGATACTCGACAAGCATCCTGTGAATGAACAAAGGGAAAAGGAAGGCAAGTTGCCGGCTAACGCGATCCTGTCAAGGGGTTCGGCTAAGTATCCGGAGCTTCCTTCGGTTGAGGAAAAGTACGGCGTCACTTCTTCCGTAATTGCCGCTGGAGCGCTCTATATAGGGGTTGCAAGAGTGGCAGGAATGGCATTTAAACAGGTGGAGGGGGCGACAGGTACCGTTGATTCCAATATTTTAAATAAGGCGAAAAAGTCAGTAGATGAACTCGAAAAAGGTAAAGATATGGTATTTTTGCACTTTAAGGGTGCTGATAACGCTTCCCACGATCAAGACGCCGAAGCAAAAACTAAGTATATAGAAAAAGTTGACGATACGATTGGCTGGTTAAAGAAAAACACTGACTGGGAGAGTACTCACCTTTCCTTTGCGGGAGATCACTCTTCGCCAATCCAGTACGGAGATCACGTGGCTGATCCCGTTCCGGTAATGATTACGGGTCCAAACGTCAGAAGAGACGAGTTGAAGACTTTTGACGAGTACAGTTGTATGAAAGGGGGGCTTGGAAGGTTTAGTGGCAATTTGTTACCGATGACCCTCTCCTATAGCAACCAATTGCCGAAGTTCGGAGCGTAAAGTTAGTTAAATAGGAATGGCTCTCGATATTCGGGCCATTCCATCTATCACGGGGGCGGGATGAGTGAAATAACCGATGAGGACAGAAGAATAGTCCAAAAGCAGCTGAAGAAAAATCCGAAAGGGTTAGTCGATATTCCCGTCCGATGTAGTTATGGGTATCCCGTGGTACTCACTACTAAACCGTTAATCCGCGACCAAGAGGAGTTCGAGGTATTTCCCACCCTCTACTGGCTGAGCTGTCCGAAACGCGTCGAAGAAGTCTCTCGGATAGAATCGAACGGTTACGTTCGGAAACTGGAGCAAGGACTAGCCTCTTCTCCTGGCTTGAAAGAAGAATACCAGGAGGATGAAGAGCGTTACCTTGAAACCCAGCGATCCTTACTGACGGAGAAGGATCGAAAGTTCATAGAAGAGAAAGGTCTGGATGACGCACTATCTCGAGGCATCGGGGGAATTAAAAGCGACGAGCACCTGAAATGTCTTCATCTCCATCTCGCCCACCAGTTAACAGAGGGGAATGTGCTGGGAAGGCTAATCCAGGGTAGATTTGACCTGGGAGACTGCTCCGATGATCGAATTCGTTGCAAAGGATTTCAGAGATAAAAGTTCGGAGAGTGAACGTCTACCGCGGGCCTGGTTGAGTTTACTCCCTGTATTGGGTAAGTCCTTTTTCTATAAGTTCTGCTACTCTTTCGAGATTTTCTCTGTTTAGGACGTAACTTAACCTTACCTCGTCTTTCCCCTTTCCGGGGGTATCGTAAAACCCCTCTCCGGGAGCCATCATTACGGTTTCTCCCCTGGCCCTGAAATCGGTAAGCATCCACCGGACGAAGGTCTCTGCGTTTTCCACGGGCAAACTCACCATGAGGTAAAACGCTCCGTCGGGTTTACCAAACCTCAGACCTTCTATCCCGTCTAGTTCTTCCAGAAAGGTATCTCTTCTCTTTTCGTAGCGGTTTATCATTTCCTCGATCGCGGAAGGGTAGGACGAGGAATTGAGAAACCTGGCTAAACCCAGCTGACCCATAGTCGGCGGTGACAGCCTGGCCTGACCCAGCCGAAGGGCGGCATTCATTATCTTTTCATTTCTACTGACCAGTGTCCCGATTCTCGCTCCGCAGCCGCTGAGCCTTTTGGATATGCTATCAATCATTATTGCCCTGTTTTCTATACCCTCAAGGTTGATGGCACTTACCGGACGGGTATCACGGTACGCGAATTCCCGGTAAACTTCGTCCGAAATCAGAAACAGATCGTTTTCCCTGACTAAGTTTTTAACCGTATTAATTTCCCGCTCGGAATAAACCCTTCCGGTCGGGTTACTTGGGTTTGTAAGCAGTAAGGCTCCGGTCTCTTCTGTTATCAGGTTTTCAATTTCCCCGGTATCCGGGAGGGCGAAATTGTTTACTCGTTCGGTAGATATGGGTTTGATATTAACTCCGGTCATCCGGGCAAAGCCCCTGTAATTAGTATAGAACGGTTCGGGTATCAATATCTCCGATCCCTGTTCGAGTGCCGTATAAAAGGCGAATAATCCTGCTTCACTACCTCCGGTGGTGATCATAATTTCTTCCGGGTTTATATTTATTCCTTGATCGCTGTAGTAACCCGCCAGACTTTCGAGAACTTTTCTTATTCCTTTTGACGGGCTGTAGCTAAGAACCTCAATACCGGCTTCCTTGATACCGTCCAGGAACTCTTTTGGAGTGGGAATATCAGGTTGGCCAATATTTACATGATAAACCTTCGTACCTTCGTTTTTAGCCCTGTCCGCCAGAGGGTTCAATTTTCTTATTGGAGACTCGGGAAAGCTGGACGCCCTGGTTGAAATTTTTGGTTTGCGATCCATTTTATCACCTTTTTAATCCAGTTCAGTTAATCAGTTGTTCTTCTGCGTTAAGCTGGTCAAAAGTTTTCCTGGTTCTAAGTCCGTTGAGCACAGCTGGGTAACATGATTGGTTGCCGACCAGGATTGCTCCTATGAGTTCTTCATTTTCGTTCAAAAAGAATTTTTTGTACGTTTGTTCGCTTTCTTTTTCGTTAACCAAAACTTCCCTGGCTCTTTCTTCGTCCCTTATTCCGGCGGATATCATGTCGATGCCGGCGACTTTCAGTTTGAAATAACTTAGACTTCCTTCGTACACCTTCTCGCCACCAATCAAGTTCTTGCCTGCTATCTTTCCCTGCTCTTGAGCAGGGGGCCATATTCCGTAGCAACGGCCATTTTGTTCCATGGCGTCTCCCGCGGCGAATATTTCATCATCGGAAGTCCGGAGAGTTTTATCGACGATTATCCCCCGCGAAGTTTCGAGACCACCACTTTCAGCGAGTTCAGTTCGAGGAGATATCCCTGCCGAAATGATTACCATATCCGTTCTCACGGTCTCGCCGGTATTAAGAACGGCAGACGTAACAAGTTTTCCGCCGGTCAGTTCTTTTGCCCTGGCATTCAGCTTGAAGTCAATACCAATACTTTCCAGCCTGGCCTGGACGTATTTTGATCCAGTTTTGTCCAGTTGTTTGCCCATGACTATAGGCAGTGCCTCTACCACAGTTACGTTTTGGACCCGCTGTTTTAGCGCGAAAGCCGATTCCAGGCCGAGAAGACCTCCTCCAATAACCACTGCGTCTTTCACGTTATTTAGTTGGGATTTTATCTTTCGAACGTCCTTGAGTGTTCTTAAAGAAAATACGTTTCCCTTATTTAAACCACTTATCGGAGGTAATAATGGTTTAGCTCCGGGAGCTAGCAGCAGTTTGTTGTAGGAAAATTTACCTCCAAGCTCGTTTTTGACAATTTTTTTCTCTGGGTCTATTTTACCAACCGTGGTTTCTAGCTGTAAATCTATGTTACGTTCGGCGTACCACTGGGTGTCATGTAAGATAATATCTTTGGCGGATGATTTGCCACCAAGAACCTCGCCCAGCCTGGTCCTCTGGTAAAAAGGGTGTTTTTCCCTCGTAAAAACCTTCAGGTCAACTTCCTGGTTGGCGCGAGAAATCACGCTTGCGGCCGTTGATCCGGCAACGCCATTCCCGATAATTAAAACCTTGCTCACAATACTCCCAGTGATATTTTTGGTCGACCGAATTCGTCTCCGGGCTATTTTAAACTTCTAACTTTAGTAATTTTCATTGCTAATTCCGGTCCCCGGCGTAATTGTCATTTTCTTATGAGGACTCCTCTAATACCAGGTATTTTTGGTTTTCCCCTTTCCGCCATTCCCTCTCGACGAGGTGGAGTTTTTCTCTTACTGAATTGAGTGCAGCGTCAATATCTAACTCCCGTGATATTATCGGAACGAAATCCTTACTTATTTTTGCCAGGTGAGGACCCATCTGGTGGGAAACGAGTACGTTGGCTGACTTCGATTTTAGCAAGGAAGAAATGTTCTTCGCCTTTAACTTTCCGCCTGGTTCCTCGTTCTCTGAGTCTGCCCGTGAGATATTTTCGATTTCTTCGATAAACTCAAACCCCTGGACGTTTATTTTGTACAAGTAAAAGTAAGGTGCAGCGCCGAAATGGTCTTTAAATAGGTTTTTCCCATCAGAAGTACCGCAGGCTACAATTGGTTGCATTGTCCCTCCTCTGGTGATATTGCCGGTAAAGATTATGTCCGGAAAAATTGACGATATCAACATAAGAGTTTACCTGAATTTCTGAAGGCTCTTGTGTATTATCAAAAATCATCGGGAAGGCTCCACTGGTTTGCCTCGTGAGTAGTTCCGCTGATTTTTGTTACAAAGTACAAACCTGGCGCGGGGATATTAGGTTAGAGATAAATTGTCTAATAGTTCGTTGGTCGGTTGTTTTAGTTTTTACGAACGATATAATCTTTTTCAAAAGGGTTTTTCCTTAAAATAACCACGGATAAACTTGGGGAGGAATCGAAACTTGACAAATTATAATAGCTATCTTGACGAGGTAATAGACCTTGCCAGAAATGCGGGTACTGAGGCGTTAAAGTACTACCGGAAAGATTATTCAATTGAGGAAAAGGAGGATGATAGCCCAGTAACAGAGGCGGATTACGCCTCGGAGGATATATTAATTAGTGGCCTAAAATCCACGGACCCGGGAATAATTGCGGAAGAGGCTGGACTGTTGCCCGGTAAGAGCGAGGATAGTTACTGGATCGTTGACCCTCTGGACGGCACACAGGATTTCATAGATAAGACGGGAGAGTTTTCTATTATGGTCGGTCTATTGGTAGATGGTGAACCCTCAATGGGGGTCGTATTCGCTCCGGCCAGGGAAAAACTCTGGTACGCGGTCAAAAACGAAGGTGCATTCATGGTTGAGAATGGAGCTGAAACGAGAATACAGGTTGCGGGGAAAGAGAACCTGGAAGGGTACGTATTAATTGCCAGTCGGAATCACTTTAGCTCTCGTGACGAGGCGATTGCCGGACAGATGGGTGTTAAGGATATCACGAGGATGGGAAGTCTCGGTATCAAGTTCTGTGCGATTGCGGAAGGGAGAGCCGACATCGTTTACTATACGACCGACCGCCTGGGAATATGGGATTGTTGTGCTCCTCAAGTTATTCTTGAGGAAGCTGGTGGAGAAGCATTTGACCTGAGGGGTAGAGAGCTAGTATACGACCTGGAGCGAAGAAAGATGGCCCATGGAGTCGTAGGGATTGGTGGCGGATGCCAGCGAGAGGTAGTGGAAAATTTGGAAAATGTAAGCGCTGGAGGCTAAGGAGAAGAGGGAAGTTACTGGACCGGAAAATTCAGACACTAATGGTGAAGGAGCTGAATTAAAGAAAAAGTACCAGATTTTGGCAATGCAGTCTCATTAAGATAAGGAGGTGAATATGGGAATATTTAACTGGTTTAAATCCCTGGGTCCTGTCCTTCAGGCTCTTGTTGCCACCGGATTTACCTGGTTCCTGACGGCCGCGGGTGCCGGGTTAGTGTTCTTTTTCAAAGAGGTAAACCGGAAGGTTCTGGATTTCATGCTCGGGTTTGCGGGCGGGGTCATGATAGCCGCGAGTTACTGGTCTTTGCTGGCTCCTGCAATCGAGATGGCTGAAGATTCACAGCTTCCGGCTTTTCTTCCTGCGGCAATCGGGTTCCTCCTTGGTGGGGTATTTCTCAGAGCCATTGACAGGTATATGCCCCACCTCCACCTGGGGTTCCCCATGGAAGAAGCGGAGGGTGTCAAGACCAGTCTCCACAGGAGCGTGCTGTTGATCTTGGCTATAACAATTCACAATATTCCGGAAGGACTGGCAGTGGGCGTGGCTTTTGGTGCGCTGGCAGCTGATTTACCAACTGCAACTCTGAGCGGTGCTATGGCTCTAGCTCTCGGGATAGGCATCCAAAACTTTCCGGAAGGAACTTCGGTTTCGGTACCTCTTAAAAGGGAAGGATTTTCTCGCCTCCGTAGCTTCTGGTACGGTCAGCTCTCCGGAATAGTAGAACCGATGGCAGGTCTCTTGGGAGTAATAGCGGTCATAGTTGTTAGGCCACTGCTACCCTATGCTTTGGCGTTTGCAGCTGGAGCAATGATCTTTGTGGTGGTGGAGGAACTGATACCGGAATCGCAGGTCGAGGGAAATGCTGATACCGCTACCATGGGAGTTATGGTAGGATTTACGATAATGATGACACTTGACGTTGCACTGGGTTAACCGGGATCTCCTGGTTTTAACTGGTTTCTACATCACCAAAACCTGCCGAGGAATCCCTGCAGCGTGCTGCGGGGAGTGATCGGCTGGTTTACCTCCAGCACCCAGTTGAGATAGGGACCTGGTGAAGTTATCGTACGCGTAACCTGTTAGGCAAAGCCAACGAGAAAAGGTTTGGTTTAATTTGGCCAGGTTAGTCTCCTCAATTGGTTGCTGGGTCAATTCCCGGTTTTTAACCTTAAAGTACTGTTGTTCATATGTTTTTCAAGCCCCTGCCTTCGGGGTAGGGTTCTTGACTGGTATTTATATTTTCTTTCATTTATGATAATCTAGGAAAAAGGGTATTTAGTTACCAATTCATGAGGATCAAAGTAGTATAACTTCAGGAGAACAAATTAACCATAAAAAATAATGTTGAACGTAAAAGACGTCAAGAAAGATTTCCCCGTGCTGAAAAATCGAGATGTAGTCTATCTGGACAACGCCGCAACCACCCTTACCCCCGACTCAGTGATCCAATCCTTGAAAAACTATTATCAAAACCTTGGAACTAGCGTACACAGAGGGATTTATCAACTTGCCAACGAGACTACTGAAAAATACGAAAGAGCCCGTAAGAAAGTAGCTGATTTCGTTGGATCTGATTCCCCCCGGGAAATTGTTTTTACCAAGAACTGTACGGAAGGGATAAATATTATTGCCTATTCCTTGCATCACTGGCCAGAGATGGAAGGTAAAATTCTGGTGACCGAAATGGATCATCATAGTAATATCCTACCCTGGAGGTTCATGGCTAATGGGTCGGAAAAGTTTCAGCTGGAATACGTTGACGTAACGAAAGAGGGGAGGCTGGATTTAGAAGACTACAAAAGTAAGCTTTCCCCTGACACCGTAGCTGTAGGGGTACCCGGGATTTCGAACGTCGTGGGAACTGTTAATCCGATAAAGGAGATGACAGATCTGGCCCATGAGAGAGATGCCCTGGTGGTTATGGACGGGGCTCAATGGTTACCGCATAGAAAGTTCGACATCTCTGAGTACAAGGTCGATTTCCTAACTTTTTCGGCCCATAAGATGTTAGGTCCGACCGGTCTGGGAGTTCTTTACGGAAAAGAAGATTTACTTTGCCGGATGCCCCCTCCGTTTGGTGGCGGAGAGATGGTTCTAAAAGTGGACCGAAGAAAGGTCAAATGGAATGATCCGCCGCAAAAATTTGAACCAGGAACTCCTCCGATTGCCCAGATAATTGCCTTTGGGGCCAGTGTGGACTACCTAAATGAGTTGGGGATCTCGGAGGTTAACGAGCACGTGGATAGACTGGCTCAAAGAGCCGTGAATAAGCTGTCGGAGATACCTTACGTCGATATTTACGGACCGAAAGAGGGTGAATCCCGGGGAGGACTTGTCTCGTTTAACGTTGAAGGAGTTCATCCGCATGACCTGGCGACTGCACTTGACTCCCTCGACAACATAGCCATCAGAGCGGGCCTTCATTGTGCTCAACCCCTGCACGAAGTTATGGAATTAAATTCTTCGGCCCGGGCGAGCTTTTACGTCTATAACGCTCCCGAGGACGTCGATCGATTTATCGACGCAATTAAAGAAGCGAAAAAAATCCTGGGTGGTGCAGATGAAAGATAAGCCGGAGATTTATAACCAAGACGTAGTTCACCATTATCAGAACCCCCATAACAAAGGCAAATTAAGTGACCCCGATTTTAGTGTGACGGAGGAGAATCCGAAGTGTGGAGATAGAGTTACTCTTCAGATAAAACTGGATGGGGCCGAAATAAGTGAGGTAAAATTCCATGGTCACGGTTGCGTGCTCAGCATTGGTGCTGCCTCAATATTGACCCAGATGATCCAGGGGTTAAATGTCAGGGAGGCCTTGGAGTTAACCTTTGATGACCTTGTTGAAAATATGGGGAACCCAGCAAAAATGAGAAAAGACTGCGCCTCTTTATCCCTGAACGCTCTAAAAAAGGCGTTATCAGGATGGTGAGTGTAGAGGTTTTCACCCCCGATAAGATTAACCAGCGAATAACAGACACTTTCCGGACTAAACCATTGCGACCAACCCGGAGGACCGTTCACGTTTATTTGCTACCTTGGTGATATCCTCGGAACCTGCTAATGTTGGCATAAGTCGAAGTTTAATTGTGGAGGTTCAAAAGCATGCTTCCATGTAAGCACCTGGAAGTATTGCAAAAGCTATATTCCGAGTTAAAAGGAACCGAAGTGAACTGGGTGGTGACCGGAAGTGTTTCTTTTTGCCTTCAAGGTGTTCCTGTAAGCCCTAATGACCTGGATATACAAACGGATAAACCCGGCGCCTACGAGATAGAGCGACTATTCCAGGAGTACGTGATCAAAAAGGTTAAGTTTTCATCCACTGATAGAATAAAGTCTCACTTTGGTGCTCTCAAAATCGAAGGTGTTCTGGTTGAGATAATGGGGGCGGTTCAGAAGTTCTACGACGGTGAATGGGAAGAACCAATAGATATCGATAAGCACAAAAAAATAGTTACCGTGAAAGAAATGGAAATTCCCGTTTTGAACCTGGGCTACGAGTCAAAGGCTTACAGAAGGTTTGGCAGGCTGGAGATGGCTGAGAAATTAAGCGACTATTCGGATATCCAGAATCCCGATAATTCTGTGAAGTAGTATCAAGCTGGAAAAACTTCATCCTCACGCTAGTTTGCCAGACTCCCCTGATTTATCCTAAAATCATTGTGTAACTGGAATTAGCGGGGTCAATTCTGGGTTATATTTTATTGAGCTTTTATTATCTCACGTTAAATTTTTACTGTTCTGGCCTGTAAATGAAGGAAGGAGGTAAAGATATGAAAAAATATGATTACGTGATCGTTGGGGCTGGCCGTGCAGGATCTTCCGCAATAAAAGGTGTCAGGAAAGAGGACCAAGAGGGTTCAATATTGCTGGTTGGTAAGGAAGAACAGGTTCCCTACAACAGACCGCCGCTCTCTAAGGAGTTGCTGCTGGGTGATAAAACAGTAGAAGAAATAAAAATAGAAGACGAAAAATATTACACGGAGCGAGGGGTCGAACTCGAGCTGGGTACTGAAATAACGGAAGTCGATCCCGATAAAAATCAGGTCACCGATGACCAGGGTAAAAGTTATAAATACGGAAAATTGTTGCTTGCCACAGGAGGCTCTCCGAGAACGCTAGATATTCCCGGTGGGCAACTCGACGAAGTTAACTACTATAGATATCTGGACAATTACCAGTTACTAAGGGGGCAATTGAATGAAGCAAGTCGGGCAATAGTGATAGGTGGCGGTTTTATTGGCTCGGAAATTACAGCCGGTCTCAATTTGAATGATATCGAAGTCTCCATGATTTTCCCCGAAGATTTTTTGCTGGAGCGGGTGTTGCCAAAGGAATTAGCAGCTATTATCCAGGGGGACTACGAAGACCGTGGGGTAAGCGTGGTTAAAGGGGATAAACCCACCAGAATAAGGAAAAATTCGGATGGGTTAGAGGTGAAAACTGAGGAGGGAAGACTTCTCCAGGGGGACCTGCTGGTCGCCGGTATCGGGATTTCACCCGAGGTCGAGCTGGCAAAGACTGCCGGGCTGGAAGTGTACGATGGAGTAGAAGTTGACGCCACACTTCAGACCTCAGAACCCGACATCTACGCGGCCGGAGATAACACCTACTTCCCGTTTTCCGCTCTGGATGAAAGTACACGGGTAGAACACTGGGATAACGCTAAGAGCCAGGGAGAGGTGGCGGGAGAGAATATGGCAGGTGCCAGCAAGCTTTACGATTACGTCCCCTACTTTTTCTCGGACCTGTTCGATTTCGGATTTGAGGCCGTAGGAGACGTGCGTTCGGAGCTTGATAACTTTATCGATTGGAAGAAAAAAGGAAAAAAAGGTGTCGGATACTATCTCTCCAAAGACGGAAAAGTTAGGGGTGTATTATTGCTTGGAGTTTGGGGAGCAAAGGGGGATGCGAGAGACCTGATAAAGAGTGAAGAAAACTTTAGTAGGGAAGATCTTGTAGGAATGATCGGTTGAAGGGTGACAATCCGGTTAGCAGGAGAGGTACAATATCTTTGTGGGAATTAAGTTACTGGGGCGGTTATCTGAGGAGTAGATATAATTGAATGAAGATACGGCATTAATCACGGGGGCTGCAAGACGGATCGGCCGGAAAATAGCCGTTACTCTCGCTGATGAGGGAGTGAATGTAGTAATACACTACAGATCTTCTGAAGAAGAAGCCAAGGAACTCCATGACAGATTGCTAGAACTTGAAGTTGAGGCGCCCCTGTTACAGGCGGACCTGAGGAAAAAATCCGACCTGGATAGAGTGATACCTGAGGCAGCTGAAAAAGCCGGTAAAATAGATTATCTGGTTAATAACGCCGCCGTATTTCCCTCCGGTGACCTGGAAGAGCTTGAGTTCAAAGAGCTGGTAAGTAACATTAGAATCAATTCCTGGGCCCCTTTTTATCTAGCAAGGTCTTTTTTAAAGAGATCCGACCGGGGAAAAATTGTTAACCTGCTGGATACAAGAGTGGCCGGGTATGACTGGGATCACGCCGGGTATTATTTCAGCAAAGTATTGCTGGCGAGGATGACAAAAATGATGGCTTTGAAATTCGCCCCGGAGTTTACCGTTACTGGAGTTGCCCCAGGGTTGATAACTCCTCCACCAGGACTTGACGAAGAATACCTAAAAGAACGAATGGACAGAGTCCCCCTGAAAAAACACGGCGAAGAGGAAGAAGTAGCTAGAGCGGTTGTCTACCTCCTTAAATCGAGTTTCGTAACCGGACAAATTCTTTACGTAGACGGGGGCAGGAACCTCCTTCACGAACTGGAGGGCTGAATGGATAAGATAAAGATTAACGACTTATCCATAAGGACGATTATCGGCACTGAGGAGTACGAAAAGGAATCCAGTCAGGAGGTTGTCGTTAACGTAACCCTGTTCACAGACGTTACCGAAGCGGGCAAAACGGATGAATTAAGCGATACCATAGATTATAGCAAACTGAAGAACGAGATATACGAAATGGCGGTCGATTCCGGGTTCCAGTTGATCGAATCTCTGGCCGAAGAAATCGCGAAGATCTCCCTGGCTTACGATGGAGTCGTTAGAACGAAAGTATCAGTTCAGAAGCCCTCGGCTCTGAGGTTTACTCGTAGTGCCGAAGTGGAAATAATTCGGGAAATCTAACGTCAACTACCTGAAGTACTGGAGTTAAAAATTATGAAACCTGAGAGACAAAAATTTCGGACTACCTCGCTGCAGCAGGCCGAGCTGAAATATTCTACTGTATTTGAAAATACCGGCACCGCCACAATCATCATTGAAAGCGATAACACTATTTCGGCCGCCAACAAAGAATTTGAAGACTTATCGGGATATAAAAAGAGTGAAATAGAAGGGCAAAAGAGCTGGACGGAGTTCTTTAGTGAAGAAAAGTTACCCATGATGAAGGATTACCATAGCAGGAGGAGGGAGGAGGGTGAAGAAGCCCCGAACAGGTATGAGACCCGCTTCGTAGATAGGTACGATAACGTAAAAGAAGTACTCTTAAATATGGACATGATCCCGGGAACTGAGAAAAGTGTAGCCTCGATATCGGATATTTCCAAGCAGAAAAAGACGGAAAGAAGACTTAAAGCTGTAGACCGAATATCGCGAGAATTGGTACTGGCGGAGGATAAGGACGAACTTTATAGGTTAATTCTTGACGGAATAGAGGGGGTATTTGGTTTCGATAACACCAGTATACTGGAAGGTAAAGAGGAAAAGCTACAGATAGTCGTAGGGCGAAAAAGTCAAGCGGAAGCCAGGGGGAGAGTACTTTCTCTTGACCAACCGTCCATTGCTGTTATGGCGTTTAAACAGAACCGACCAATTTACGTTCCCGATGTAGAAGAGGACCGGCGTTATATTCCCGCTACTCCCGATTCTGAGACGAGGTCTGAGTTTGCGGTTCCAATTTCCCTGGAGGGGAAAGCCTACGGTGTGCTGAATATTGAGGACGACAAACTCGACGCCTTTACCGTACAAGACAGGGAAATGATCACTATATTAACTTCTGAAGTGGATGTAGCTCTGAGAGGGCTGGAAAGAATGAACCGGCTGGAAGAATCGAGGAGTAAGTTGAGAGGGCTACACAGAGCAGTTGACAGGACACAAATCTGTAAAACTGAAGAAGAGTTATTCGAAACGGCAGTTGAAACTGCTCATGATATCCTGGAGTTCGAACTTTGTTCTATCGACAGGATTGAAGGCGACAGGCTAGTCCCCCGAGCGGCTTCGTCCGAGATTGACCCCGATGATACCAAAACCGGACAGGTAGGTGAAGGAATTGGGGGAGTGACTGCAGAGCGAGAAGAAACTATATGGGGGGATGACGTCCAGAGACGTGACGATGCCAGGCCGACGAACGAGGATTTCCACAGTTTCATCAGCGTCCCCATTGGCGATATGGCTGTTATGCAAGTTGTCTCGACGAAAGTAGGTGCGTTTAACGAGGAGGACGTGGAACTGGTAGAAATACTGGCGGACCATCTCCTGGGGGAACTAAAGAGAGTCGGGCTGGAGGAGGAGTTAAAAGAACAAGCTATCCGGGATCCGCTGACGGGTCTGTACAATCGAAGGTTTCTTAAAAAAATTTTGCAGAAAGAAGAAGAGAGGGTAAAAAGGTACGGAGGAGCCGTCGCTTTGTTGATGGTTGACCTGGACGATTTTAAACGGATCAACGATAACTATTCTCACCTGGTCGGAGACAAGGTGCTGAGGGGAGTCTCTGGTGTTTTGTCGGATACGGTGAGAGGGGCGGATACTATTGTCAGGTACGGGGGAGACGAGTTCTTAATTTTTATTCCCGAATTTGAAAACAACATGGAAAGCATCATCGAACGAATAGAAAAGGAAGTCAAAAGATGGAATAAACGTTCGGACCTTATTGACGAGGAACTTGATCTCACTGTAGGAACTGCCGTCTGGGATTCACCGGAAGACCGAAATATCGAAGATGCCCTGAAAAGAGCGGACAACAGGATGTATGAGAGAAAAGAGGAATAATCACACACCAGTAACGTTAAAATTTGAGTCCGAAATTGAGGATTGGGCCGCGGCGATTGTGAAAAATTAAGTCTATCGAGTATCGGTTAGTGTGTAACCCTATACCGGTGTGAATTGTTAAATAGGGGACAACCTCGAGCCGGGCATTTCTTTTTATCTCAATCATCGATCTGATAGCGCTGAAGCTGCTGGTTTGACCTTCTAGAGATTCAAGATGGACTTTCGGCTGGAGGGCGAGACCGGAACCTGCTCTCAGGTAAATCCCGGGAAATAAATCCAGTTTGTACCCAAAATTTCCTTCCCATTCGGGACCGTAATTCAGGATCTCTGACCCTTTCCAGGATCCTGACACCCAGTTGATTTCCTGTGGTACTTCCGGATTGCCTGTCGATCGGAAGGAACCACCAAACACGAAGTTGTTTACCTCTATTTCAGACCCGAGCGAAAAAGCGTATCCAAATATTCCTCCCCCGTTGATTCCCAGGCCTAACTCCGGATTACCGGCCCGGGTCTTAAACCCTTTTGCCCCCGAAGTCCGTAAATTAACGTTAATGTTCTCTTTTCGCTGTGGAGTCAGAACGAAGTCTCGTTCCCACTTCTCATAGCCTTTCTTGCTCAGGACTATCTCCAGCGGTTTATCAGCGGGAAGCTTAAGATCAGCCGGAGTAGTCCCTCTGTATTCTCCGCTGACGAAGATGCTGGCTCCTGGAGGGGTTGATTCTACTGAAACACGGGAAAACTGAATTTCTGGAAGGTTTACTCCTAAGTTCCTGCTAAGATATGGCTGGACTTCTATAACTTCTTCCCAGGTCTCGTATCCCTGTTTACTAATCCTGACCCTCCTGTTGCCGCTTTCCGCGAAAAAACTGACCGGAGTTCGCCCGTGGAACTTTCCGTCCACGTAGACATCCGCCCCTGACGGGGTTGAGTTTACAGTTAGCCGGGTTATCGATATTGGTTGAAGTTCTGGTTCGATTCTTTTTTGTCTATAGGGCTTAACGAAGACGGTATCGGACCAGTCCTCGTAGTTCGTTCGTTGGAGATTTACCTCTCTATTACCCGGCTCTACCGAAACATTTACGGGTGTCCTGCCGATAAATTGTTCGTCAACATAGACCTTGGCATTGGCTGGATGGGAGAAAACTGAAATTTCGGATAGTTTCTCTGTGATAGGTATCCTGGTCCAGGAGATTGCCCAATCCTTCGGAGATACTTCCGACGATATTTTTTCTTTTCCGGAAAGAGCAAAAGACTGAGCATCCTGGGAGAGACGGGGAAAGGGGTTATTCTCAAATTTTTCCTGGTTTATAGAAGTAAAGAGTTCCAGCGGTTGGGTGCTGGCGATAGCCCCCAGGTACTCGGTTCCTTCTTTTCCCCCGGCAATAAAACTATAACCTTTTCCAGGTAGGGACACCTTACCAGGACCAAGGTGGTTGGATTTCTCGTATTTATTGGGAAAAAGCAGATTAACTTTACCCTCGGTATCTATATTGTAAAGGTAGAGATAGGCTCGTTTATTGAGATTCAATTCCATTTCTACTTCGCTTCCGGGACGATAACGGGGTCTGTTTAGTTCGAGATTTACTTCTGGGCCGGAGGGTTTGGGTGGTTTTACAATTATCCCATTGGGTGCGGACTCCCTGTCCTTGGCTCCTCCCGGTGAAACGAAAAAAAAGAGGGTTAGAATAACGATTAAAGTAGTATGGAGTCTTTTGTTCACTAATACCTCCCTGATTAGGTTCGGTTCGTCGTTTATCATAAATTCTACCCAAAAGCAGTAGGAAGGGCAAAACCACTTATTTGCGTTCTTTATTTCTCGCTATTTTTCATCTCCGGATGGGAATAGGCGGTCGATTTCGGTAAACTTAAGTTCAACGGAGAGGTCCTTCAATTCAGCCTGAGGTGAGGTAAAGTTGGCCAGATTCGAAGAAATAGAAATAGTCAGATGGGAAAAAGGAGATACTAGCAGGATTAGAGACGAGGTAGTGGTCGAGTCGTCCCTGGACCTGATCGTAAACAATCGTAACCTGGTTACGCTGTTTTGCAGCCCGGAAAACCAGAGAGCCCTGTCCGTAGGTTACTTGAGGTCCGAAGGGTTGATTGAGGGAATGGAAGTTGTGAGTGAGGTAAACTATGATCCGGAAGAGAAGCTGGTTGAGGTTAAGGTGGTGGCTGATGGAATAGATCTGGAAACCTATTTCAAGAAAAAAAGAGCGTTAACTTCCAGCTGCGGCGGGGCAAAGTCTATAATCGGGAAACTGCGGGATCTGGAATTAGAAAAAACTGAGACGGGGTTCTTTCCGGAAACCTCTCAATTAATCGAGTTAATGAAAGAGATTCAAAAAAGGGCTAAACTTTTCAGGAGAACTGGTGGCTCCCACACGGCCGCCCTGGCGGGGCCCGAAGGGATAGATTACCTGGCGGAAGACATCGGTCGCCACAATGCCGTGGACAAGGTAATAGGGCAATCAGTTATGGACAACCGTGACCCGGAGGAGTTAATTCTACTGACCAGTGGAAGGCTATCCTTGGAGATGGCATTGAAAGCAATACGGAGCTCTATTTCAACAGTCGTATCTCGTTCGGCTCCTACAACGCTCGCAGTTAGAATGGGAAGGACGGCCGGACTCGCAATAGTTGGGTTCGTTCGCGGGGGACGACTGTCAGTATACTCAGGTGAGGGAAGGTTGGAGGGTCTAAACCGTGATTAGGCGCCCCTGCTCTTTCCGCTGGCTTGTAATAATTGCTTCGTTGTCATAAAATCTACGAGTTATTAACCTCCCTTCAGATAGTTCGTGAACCTTTTTATTAAGGAGAGTTTTGATCCAATGAGCGAAGGAAATAACGTATTAATTTGTAGCGCCTGGCCTTATGCGTCCGGAATGCCACATTTGGGAAATATCCAGACCTCCTTATTGTCGGGTGACGTATTTTCTCGTTACTACAAGCTGAAGGGGCATTCCGTGCTTTACGTTTCCGGTTCGGACGCACATGGTACGAGAATAGAGTTCGAAGCAGAAAGACGGAATATGGAGCCGGAGGAACTGGCGAATGAAGTACACGAGAAGATAGTTGGTATCCTGAAAGAATTCAGGATCGAGTTCGATAATTACACTATAACGACGAACCCGACCCACGAAGAATTCGTCCAGGAAATACATAAACAGATGGATAACGAGGGATATATACTATCAAAAAAAGAGGAGAGAGCGTACTGTCACGATTGTAAGAGATTCCTTGCTGACAGATTCATAGAAGGAACCTGTCCTGAATGTGGTGGGGAAGGAGCGCACGGAAACCAGTGTGATAGCTGTGGCTCTTTACTGGAACCTG
This sequence comes from Candidatus Bipolaricaulota bacterium, assembly GCA_018334915.1. Lineage (GTDB taxonomy): Bacteria > Bipolaricaulota > Bipolaricaulia > M55B111 > M55B111 > JAGXLP01. The sequence goes on along the minus strand of JAGXLB010000005.1, from coordinate 16,592 downwards.
AAGAGCTGATACAGCCAAACTGCGCTATCTGTGGTGGAGATAACATAGAATTCAAAAGCACAAGACACTGGTTTATAGATTTAGAAAAGCTTCAACCCAGGCTGGAGGAATACGTAAATCGAAATTACGATAACTGGCAGGACAACGTAAAAAGGTTCACCGATCAGATGATCAAAGACGGTCTGGAGCCCAGAGCAATTACCAGAGACATAGAATGGGGCATACCTGCTCCATTTGAAGGTGCGGAAGAAAAGGTAATCTACGTCTGGGCGGAAGCTGCTCTGGGATACGTTTCGGCGACTGTAGAATACTTTGAAAAAACCGAGAGCGACGAGAGCTGGGAAGATTACTGGTTTTCGAATGAAGCTTTTCAGGTGTATACTCTTGCAAAAGACAATATACCATTCCATACTCTACTTTTTCCCGGCCAGCTTTTAGCTTCCGGTCAGGGATACCACCTTCCGGACCAGATAAGTGCTGGAGAATACCTGAACTGGGTGGGAGGAAAGTCCTTCTCAAAAAGCAAGGGAGTGGGGATCTTTGCTGATGATGCTACCGAATTGATGGATCCGGTATTCTGGAGATTTTACCTAATATTTCAGAGGCCGGAGAAGAAGGACGTCGAATTTTCCTGGTCCGAGCTGGATAAAGCCGTGAACAATATATTCATAGATAACGTAAGCAATTTTGTAAACAGGGTGACCTCCTTTGCTTATTCCAGGTTTGACGGAACCATCCCGGAGGGCGAAGTAGCGGAGAAGGTGAACGAAAGAATTGAGCTAACGGTTAACGAAGTAGAATCGATAATCGAGTCGGGAGGACTTTCTGGAGCCCTGAGAGAAATCTGCGACCTGGCGAATTTTGGAAACAGATATTTTCAGGAGGAGAAGCCCTGGGAGACGGAAGATATATCAGTAGTACTATCCAGCTTGAAAGTTGCTAAGGCCATTTCGGTAATGCTGGAGCCATTTGTACCTTCATTCGCAAAAGAAGTTTACGAGATATTTAACCTGACTCAACCGGGATGGGGTGAGATAGGAAGGACCCCGTCAGGGGAACTTACAGAGCCCAGTCCTTTACTCGAAAAGCAGGATATCGAAGGTATAAGAGAGCAGTACGAGAAAAATATCGCAAATAAAACCAGGCAAAAGGAGGTAGGTCAGGAAATGAGTAAAGAAAGAATAAGTTTTGAGGACTTCAACGCTTTAGATATGAGAGTTGGCAGGATCGTAGAGATAGATGAAATGCCGAGTGCAGATCGGCTATACAGGATACAGGTAGATGTTGGGTTTGACGAGCTTCAAACCGTGTCGGGACTAAAGAACCATTACGACGTCTCCGACCTTGAGGATAGACAGGTAGTAGTTCTGACAAACCTCGAGCCGGCTACCATTCACGGAGAGAAGTCCGAATGTATGTTACTTGCGGCCGAGGGAGAAGAGCTAGCCCTGCTCGGTCTTGACAAGGACCTTGAACCGGGAGCGGAAATAGCCTAACTCTCGGTCAAATTGAGTGGCAGGGTTGAAAATCAGTGGAAACGTGAAGTAGAATTCTGGAGGAAACAATGTACGCAATTATAGAAACAGGCGGTAAACAATATAGGGTTACACCCGAAGACGAGTTAAAGGTCGAGAAGTTAAAGGAAAAAGGTGTCGGGGAAACGGTCGAATTCGAGAAAGTACTGCTGGTAAATGGTGAAGAGGGTGTTGACGTAGGAAAACCATTCCTCGAAAATTCCGTTGTGGAAGGGGAGATAGTTGAAGAGGGGAAAGAGGAAAAAGTTACAGTATTTACCTATAAGAAAAGAAAGGGACATAGGAGAAAGCTAGGACATAGACAGCCTTATACAAAAGTCAGGATAGATAGTATATCTTCTTAAATTAGGGGAGATAAAATGGCTCATAAAGTAAGTAGTGGTTCTACGCAGAATGTTCACGATACAGCCGGTAAACGGCTGGGTGTAAAGAAGTTCGGAAGTGAATGGGTAGAACCCGGAAACATTATAGTTAGACAACGGGGAACTAAGTATAAACCAGGAGAAAACGTAGGAATGGGAAGAGATCATACGATTTTCGCTAAAGTTTCCGGTCATGTGAAGTTCGAGGGATCAGGAGACAAGTACATAAGTGTCGTTCCTCCTTCCTAAAGACCATTTCAGCCTTTTCTTTGTGCGCACCGACGACGTGGGATAGGGTATGTTTGTAGACGAAGCTACTATAACAGTTAAAGCAGGTGACGGTGGGCACGGCATCATAAGTTTCGAGAATCAGCTCGGGCAGAGATATGGTGGACCCGATGGAGGCAATGGCGGAGAAGGTGGAGATGTATATCTTCGCGCCGATAAAAGCGTAAACACCCTCCTTAGGTTCGAAAAGAAGAATACGTTTCGAGCTGATAGCGGTGAGAAGGGTGGTACTCAGGACAAGACAGGTAAATCCGCGGAAGACCTGTACATTGATGTCCCGGTGGGTACCCTGGTATTTGACGGGGAAACCGACGAGAAAATCGCCGACCTGAACGGAAAAGGAAAGGAGATTTTGATAGCAAGGGGTGGTACGGGGGGAAGGGGTAATAAGGCCTTTTCTTCTTCAATTAACACCGCCCCCCGGATTCGCGAGATGGGGGAAAAGGGGGAGGAAAAGTACCTCCGCCTGGAGCTGCGAATGCTCGCAGACGTAGGTATAGTAGGATTTCCCAACGTCGGGAAGTCTAGCCTAATTTCCAAAATTTCTGCCCAGAAGCCGGAAATTGGAAATTATCATTTTACGACGATGGATCCTCATCCTGGAGTCGTGGCTGTAGACGATTGGAATGAGTTTGTAGCTGTCGACATACCGGGGATAATTGAGGGAGCTCACGAGGGAAAGGGCCTTGGTGATCAATTTTTAAAACACCTGACCAGGACGAGGGTTTTGATCCACATGGTAGATATTTCCGGGGTTGAGGGAAGAGACCCGCTGGAAGACTGGGAAGTTTTCCGGAACGAACTAACGGAATACGACAGTTCGCTCAAAGAGACTCCTGAGATAGTAGCTGGCAACAAGGTAGATTTGATTGATTCGAGCAAAGTCGATAGACAAAAAAAGAGATTTGAGGAAAAAGGTCTTGAGTTATACCCTGTATCCGCAGCTACTGGAGAAGGTATAGATAAACTGGTAAAGAAAACGTACGAGTTGTTACAGAAGGAAGACAAGAGAGCCGAAGAAGAAAACAAAAAGGAGGAGCACGGGGAGCACAGAGTTTATCGATTTAAGGGAGAAAGTGGTTTCAGAGTCCTCGAAAAAGAGGATAAATACGTAGTCGAGGGGCGGGAGATAGAAAAACTGGCGCAAAAGCTTGATTTTTCGACCGAAGATGCACCAGATTATTTTCACCAGAGGTTGGAAAAACAGGGTGTCATTAGTGAATTGAAAGAGAAAGGAGCCCGCGACGGAAGCATAATCGAAATCGGAGGCATGGAGTTTGAGCTCGTGCTCTAGAGTTGGCCTGTTTGGGGGGACTTTCGACCCACTCCACAATGCCCACCTAGAAGTAGCCAGACAGTCTCTGGCACAGACGAACCTGGGTAAGGTAATACTAATACCGTCCAAACATCCACCTCACAAATCAGTGAAAGGGATGACCGAAGCAGAAGTACGATACGAAATGGTGAAGCGGGCTATAGAACGGAGAGAGAATCTTGAGGTTTCTCCGGTAGAGATAAACCGAGAAGGTCCTTCCTATACTATTGATACACTGAAGGCCATGAAGGAAATCTACGACAAAATTGCCTTTATCGTTGGAGCCGATAACCTTATAAATATAGATACGTGGAAAGACCCGGAAAGACTGCTGGATAGCTGCCCCTTCATAGTTGCTCCTAGAGGGGGTATACTAAAAGGAGATTTCGAAAAAAATATATTTGAAGGGAAGGATTTAAGGTTTCTAGACATGAGCGAAATATCTCTTTCCTCTACGGAAGTTAGGGAAAGGATTATGGAGGGCCAGCCCGTAGACGGGATGGTTCCGGAAGAGATTCGAGATTTTATCCAAAAAGAAGCTCTTTACAGAGTAGTGTCGGAGGAAGCAAGGGGAAACTAATTTTTTACTTTGAGGAGGGAAAAAATCTCTAACGAAACTAGAGTTAATCACGAAATTACTGCAGGAGAAGTAAGGGTTATCGATAAAGACGGAGAACAGATTGGGGTAATGAGTTTGGAGGATGCCTTGAAGGAGGCGGAAGACCAAGATTTAGATCTAGTAGAAGTTGCACCGGAAGCCGATCCGGTTGTAGCAAAGATTCTTGACTACGGAAAGTACAAGTATAAACAGCAAAAAAAGAAACAAAAACAGCAAAAAAAGAAGAAGTTAAAGACGATAAAGTTTTCCATCAAGATAGAGGAACACGACTTCAATACCAAGGTAAACCATATCAAAAAGTTCCTTAAAGACGGACATAAAGTTCGAGCGACTGTCTTTTTCAGGGGCAGAGAAAAAGCTCACAAAGACAGAGGTTACGATCTTTTGGACGATATAAAAGAGGAAGTTCAAGAAGTAGGAGAGGTAGATCAGAAACCGACTCAGAAGGGTCAAGTCGTTCAAATGTTGTTAAAACCAGGGGGAGATTAATATGCCAAAGAAGAAAACTCATAAAGGTATTGCAAAGAGATTCAAGAAATCGAAAAACGGTAAGCTAACTCACAAGAAGTCGGGTTACGGTCACAAGAGAACAAAGAAGAAACCGTCGAACAAGAGGGATGCCCGTAAGGACAAGGAAGTAAAAGGAAAAACTAAAAAGAACCTGGAAAAACTTCTGTCATCGTAGTATTTAGATTGGTCAGACTAGATAATTAGTATAATTCGGAGGTAACTTATGCCCAGGGCAACTAGAGGTAATTCAAGACTAAAATCGAGGAAGAAAATTCTCCAGCGGTCGAAAGGATTTTATGGCAAGAGAAGAAATTGTTACAAGATAGCCAAACAATCCGTAATGAAGGCTCTGAAGAATGCCTACATAGATAGGCGGCGAAAGAAAAGGGAGTTCCGTAGATTATGGATCACCAGAATAGGAGCGGCTTCCAGGAAAAGGGGTCTTTCCTATTCAAAGTTTATGGGGGGATTGAACAAGGCTGACGTTGAGCTTAACAGGAAGATGCTCGCGGATATAGCAGTTAGAGACCCCGAAACGTTTGATCACCTCGTGGATATCGCAGAGGATGAAATCACTAATTAACGCATGAATGTTCAAGGCTTAATTGCGAAGCTTGAGGAATACTGGAGAGAACAAGGTTGTTTGGTTATTCAGCCCTACGATGTGGAAACCGGGGCTGGAACTTTTAACCCGGGGACATTCTTTGGGTCTCTGGGACCGGATCCATTGAGAGTAGCCTACGTAGAACCAAGCCGGAGACCGCCGGATGGTAGATACGGGAAGAATCCTATAAGGGTGAGGCAGCATCACCAGTATCAGGTAATCCTCAAACCCCCACCTGAGGAGAGCCAGAATCTTTACCTTGAGAGCCTGGAGTACATAGGGATAGATCTCGACGCTCATGATGTCAGGTTTGTTGACGACAACTGGGAGTCTCCTTCGCTGGGTGCCCGAGGTACGGGATGGGAGGTATGGATAGACGGACTGGAGATCACCCAGTTTACTTATTTTCAGAGAGTCGGGGGACTGGACCTGGATCCGGTCTGTGTCGAACTTGCTTACGGCCTTGAGCGTATTGCCACTTTTATCCAGGACAAGAAGAGCGTTTACGACCTCGATTGGAATAATCAATTTTCCTATCGGCGAATATTCCAGGAGAAGGAACGCCAGTTTTCCAGATATAATTTCGATCTGGCAGGAGTCGACGATAACCAGCAATTGTTTGAAATTGCTGAGAGAGAAGCAAAAAAATGCCTGGAAGAGGATTTATTCTATCCCGCTTACGACATGACTTTGAAAGCCGCACATTACTTCAACGTTCTATTGGCCCGGAACGCAGTAAGTGTTACGGAAAGGGAAAAGTACATAGGCAGGATCAGAGATCTGGCTGAAACTGTGGCCAGCCAATACGTAGAAAGACTGGAGGACACACCAAATGAGCGAAGACCTGTTATTTGAACTGGGAACGGAGGAAATTCCTCCTGCTTTTCTCCCCGAAGTAGCCAGGAACTTAAGGAACGATTTGCGGAAAGGTTTAGAGGACGAGAGGCTGAATTTCGGTGAAATAGAACTGTTCTATACTCCCAGGAGGCTGGCGATAAAGGTAATTGACCTTCAGAAGAGACAGGAAGACAGGGTTGAGAAACACCGTGGTCCATCCAAGGAAATAGGACTTGACGAGAATGGTGACTATACAATTGCCGCGGAGAAATTCGCGGAGGGTAACGGGGCAACGGAAGAGGATCTTTACGTGGAAGATACCGGGGAAGGCACCTATTTTTTCGTCGACGAGAAAATAGAAGGAAAGGGGGCCAGGGAGTTACTCCCCGAAATGTTGTCCTCTATTACTAAAAATCTGGACCAGCCAGAGAAGATGCGCTGGGACGATTCGTCGGTCAGGTTCATAAGACCGATTCGCTGGATAACGTGTTTACTGGGTTCGAAGAAAGTAGATCTCGCTATTGGGAACGTAAAAGCTTCGGATAATACGCGGGGACACAGGTTTCACGGAAATGAAATAGTTAATCTGGATGAACCGGGTCGGTACGAGGAAAAACTGGAGGCAAATTACGTAATTCCGGACCCTGAGAGTCGGCTAGAAAAGATGGAACACAAAATTTCCGAGATTTTATCCGATTTGTCCGCCTCGATGGCCTCAGAAGAGGAATTCCTGGAATTGCTTTCCAATACGGTCGAATATCCAACTGTTGTCAGCGGTAGTTTCCCCGATGAATTTCTTAACCTTCCTGACGAACTCTTGTTTAAGACGCTTACCGAAGAAGCCCGGTTGATTCCACTCGTTGACTCGGAAGGCGACCCTATATCCACGTTCCTCGGGTTTCGAGACGGGCCGTCAGACGAAACAGGCAGGGTAAGGCGTGGCTACGAATCGGTAATAAACGCAAGGCTGAGGGACTCCAAGTTCTTCTTTGACCATGACAGAGAGCAATCACTGGAGGAATACCTCGACGAGTTAAAGATGGTTACTTTTCAGGAGGAGCTTGGATCTATATACGACAAAGTTGCTCGAATGCGGAAGATTGCCGAATGGTTTTCCTCTAACCTCGAGGAGGTTGACCCAGAACTCGCCGACAGGGCAACACAGTTATCCAAGGCTGATCTTGTTACGGAAGTTGTGGACGAGTTTCCCTCGCTGGAAGGAACTATTGGAGCTTATTATGCCGAGTTTTCCGGTGAGCCGGAGGAAGTAGTTCAGGGGATAAAACAACACTACAGACCCCGAAATTCCCGGGACGAAACGCCGGAACACCCCACTGCATTTGTGGCCAGTATTTCCGATAAGCTAGATACTCTACTCGGTTCTTTTCTTATAGGGGAAAAGCCGACTGGAACGAAAGACCCTTACGGGCTTCGCAGAAAAGCTGATGGGATCGTTAGGACGATGATAGATAGAGAAATAAACGTCGATGCCTCGGATTTGCTCGACTATGCTGGATCTTTATACGAAATGGAAGGGGCTGGCGAAGCAGTAAGAAGCCTGAAAGAATACTTTCAGGAAAGAATGGAGCGGGTTCTGGAACGTATCTACGACACACCTTATGACGTGGTAAACGCAGTAGGCGGCGGAGATGGTCTTAACTTTTACGACTCCTACCTCAGGGCAAAGACTCTCGAGAAGTTTAAGGAAAGACAGGAAATGGAGGACCTCGTCGACTTGTTTACCAGAATAGTTAATATTACTGAAGGAAGAGAAAAAGGTGAAGTTAACCCGAAGGTTTTCCAGCTGAGCCAGGAAAAAGTACTCTGGAATAAGGTTACCGGAAAGATGAATGAGATAGAAAAACTTGCCCGGGAGCAATCCTACGAGGAAATGGCTCGAGAACTTTTAAACCTGAAGAAACCTATAGACGAATACTTTGATAATGTCATGGTTATGGCCGACGACGAAGAGCAGCAGAAAAACAGGATCAACTTTTTGCTTTATCTGAAGGAACCGTTCCTCCAGCTCGGCGACCTATCCAGGATAGTTACTGAGTAACACTTCCTCCCTGTTTGGAATCCGTTTCCTCTTCTCCGCTCTCTTTCTGGAGAGGGTCGTATCCCCCGGAGTTTAGTGGGTGGCACTTAAGTACACGTTTGATAGCCAGATAAGTACCCTTTATTGCCCCGTATTCTTCGATCGCCTGTCTGCTGTACTCGGAACAGCTCGGATAGAATCTACAGGTATTGGGGAGGCCTGGTGATACCGCTTTCTGATATACCTTAATTATTTTCAGCAGGACGGACTTTAAAACTTTCACCAGTTTTTCTCTCCTGCGGGCGATTTATTCGTAGGATTCTAGTCTATTTTTTACTCGTCATTACTTGATACCTGTCAGGCTATGTTACGCCCTGGAATGTGTCAGTGCAATAGTGTTAGTTAGTGGATAAGGTGATAATAGGGTGAAAGTTCAGTAATAGGATCTGTGGCGGAGGGGGTGGGATTCGAACCCACGGCTGAGTCTCACCTCAGCAACGGCTTAGCAAGCCGTCGTCTTCGGCCACTCGACCACCCCTCCGGGCGGCACATTTAATCTACCAAATCCCCGGATGTTTTTCAACTAGTTTTTGCCAAACGTGGTCTAACCCTCGGGTTTAATAGGAATTCCACTTGAATAACCTGTTGAATTACAATATTAAGAAAATTTCACCAAAACTTGCCGAGGAAGCCCCAGGGCTTGCCCTGGGGAGGAATCGGCTGGTTTACCTCCAGCACCCAAATGAGGAAAGCTGCTTGGGCTAAGAATCCGTTAATTTTACCTATTCCCCTACAGTCTTGGAACTAGCCTAGAGTACTTGAGCCAAGTTGCAGGTCTCATTTGAGTGCTGGGCCTTCTTTTGTAAAAGAACAAAATCCGTAGTCAAATTTGCTTTTCTACAAGCCCCGCACCTTGGTGCGAGGTAATTGACTGAGGAAGATTCTCCGGTCCGGGTCTTGTATACTAAACAAAAGTTTAGTAACATGAATTTGAATCATGTATAAGGCAAATTTGACCGAGCGGCAGTACGAAATTCTGGAGTTCGTTCACGAGACAATAGAGGAAAAATCCCGTCCACCTACTATTCGCGAAATTGGGCGTGAGTTCTCTATTAGCTCCACGAAAGGAGTGGCCGATCACCTGAGCGCTCTGGAGAAAAAGGGCTGGATAGAAAGGGTCGAGGGAGAGGCCCGGAGTATAAGACCGGTGAAAGAGAAAACGGAGGGGCTGTTTGGCGAGGAAGAAGGGGTTCCGGTGGTCGGCTCGGTCATGGCTGGTGAGCCGACGCTGGCCGTGGAAAACGTTGAAGGCCTACTGGACCTGGAGGAAATGTTTCCCAACCAGGAGGGGCTTTTTGCCCTGCGAGTTGACGGTAACTCCATGGTTGAAGCCGGAATTCACCGGGGTGACCTGGTCATTTTTCGGCAACAACCTACGGCTGAAGTTGGGGATATTGTTGTTGCAGTCGTGGATGACGAAAGGGGTACGGTTAAGAAGCTGGCCGGGCTGGGTGAGAAAATTCGCCTGGAACCAGCCAATCCGGATTACGAGACCATTGTTAAGGACCCGTCCGAGGTGGAAATAAGGGGTCGGGTCGTGGGGGTGATTCGGAAGATGTAGTCGGTCGGCCTCCGGGTTTCCCGGGTCGAGAAATTTCCGACTCGCGTGCTCAAACTGTTCTGTTCATGATATTGGTTTTCACTATAGGAAGATTTATGCATAAATATTTAATCTCATTAGGTTATGGTAATATCCCTCTCCGGGAATCACCTGATGCAAACCTCAGGTAATTCCCGGCTCGGTCAAACATATGCGCCGCGTCGCTGGAATTTTCTCGACCCGGAGCCTTCACCTTCAAAAGAGTGAGCAATCGATGTGGTAATAAGTTGTAATCAAGATTCTCTGGTGATTGTTCAGGAAAATCCTATCGGAGGCCGAGCGGGCATGGTTCCATGCTTCCTTGGAAGCATGGGGAGCGAGGCCGAGATCGGAAGCAGAGATTTCCACGCTGGGGAAATCGCCTGCGGTTTTATCGAACAATGACCAGAGAAAAAAGGCTATAAAACAATTCTTCTTATCTTCCCAGGGCGTTAAAACGAGGATTACAGGAAGGTTGTCAGGTTCACTTATCATGTATAAAGATATAGACAAACAGGTCAAGGTCGGTGTAAAGTTCTCCTCGGGTAAGGTAGAGCCCGTGTGGTTTTTCTGGCGGGAACGGAAGCACGAAATAGATGAGGTAAACCTCTACCACCGTTCCTTCAAAGGAGAGGCTCCGCTTCATCGCTTTTCCGTCACGGTAGGGGAGAACGTTTTCCAGCTTACGTTCGACGGCAAGAAATTAAGATGGAAGCTGGATAAACTCTGGTTGGACCGACACCAGCCGCGATGAGCAGGACCATCTTTCATGTGGACATGGACTCTTATTTTGCCTCCGTCGAGCAACAGGCCAACCCCAATCTCCGGGGTAAACCGATAGTTGTAACTGGAAAACCGACTATCAAGTCGGTCGTAGCGGCTGCTTCGAAAGAAGCCAAAAAGTGTGGGGTCGATTCGGCAATGGCAACCTGGAAGGCCCGAAAGAAATGCCCTGACTTAATTTTGGTTCCTGGAGATCCCGACAAATACGAGTGGATAACGAATAATTTTTTCGATATACTGCGAAGCTATAGTCCGAAATTGGAACCGTTCGGGGTTGACGAAGCTTTTCTCGATGTAACTGCCAAAATAAAAGAATATCGATCTCCCGAGAGTCTTGTAAAGCGGATAAAAAAAGACGTAGAAGAAAAGTTTGGATGCTGGATAACCTGTTCGGTTGGCATCGCCAGGAATAAACTTCTGGCCAAGCTGGCCTCGGACATGGATAAGCCCGATGGAATAACCCGCATCAGGGACAATGAGGTTATCGAGGTACTGGAGGATATATCCCTGACGGACATCTGCGGCATAGGTTCTAGAACTGAAAAAAGGTTAAATCGCCTGGGGGTGAGTTCGGTGCCGGAACTGGGCGATTTCCCGGAAAAGAAGCTAAAGGAGGAATTCGGAGTTGACGGAGCCCGGTTGAAGATGATGGGACAGGGAAAGGACCCATCGCCGGTTCTGCCCGCTACCTACGAGGAGGAGGTGAAGTCGGTGGGGAATTCTCTTACCCTGCCCGATTACAAACGCACGCCCCGTAAGGCGCTTCCAGTGCTATTTAAACTGGCTCAGAAAGTGGGTTACAGGTTAAGAAAGAAGGGTTTAATGGCCGGAACTCTGAAGTTAATGGTCAGGGACGGTGAGTTCAACGTTAAAGGGAAGCAGCTAACACCGGGTCGATACGTAGATGACGGTAATTTAATTTATTCCTTTGCCCTCGAGATCAAAAAGAGGCTTGGGTTCCCGGCCACTCCGACGATGGTCGGAATTAGAGCGTCGAAGTTGCGCGCAAAAGATTCTTTTTCCCAGCCGCTATTACCTGATCGTAGGAAGCGAGAGGAATTGCTTCGGGTTATGGATGAAATCAACGAGGAATACGGAAAGGGAACGCTTTATTTTGCGGCTCAGGCTGGGGCGGAAGACCTGCTGCCTTCCGTGGGAGAATTTAAGCGACCGGGGGATCTTAATTGAAAGCTTCAAGAAAGAAACTTAACTTTATTGCTTCACCACCGCCGTACGAATTGTCTAATTCTTATCTGCTTTTTGCGGCTTACATAGAGATGATTTAACCTTAAAAGCCTGAAGATACGGAAGTCCCGTTAACCAGTTAAGCGGGGTGAGGATCTGATAAAATAAGGTAAATCTATGGGCCTTGAATTACTCCTATTTTGACTGGTGAAGGTTAATGGGAATCCGATCGGCTTTTGCCTTTATATTGAAAGTACCTAACGTTATGCCCAGCAACATACTTAAGATATCAACTGCTAACCCTTGAATTTATTCTATAGAGGGCCTTGCGCCGGGAAAATTTCCGGCTCGCAAAGCCCGAAGGTTGGACGATCGGTTTTAGGTTACGGTATTTACAACCAAACTACCAAAACTACTGGTTTATCATTTAGGCAATGCCCCGGTAAACAGGTAGGCGGTAGAGGGAAGATTCGGATCAGATAATTAAGTACAGCAGTGGTGAAGGGGTTGAGTTAAGTTACTCTGAATTTTCCTTCCCTAAAGGAGAGAACGTGAAGTTTTCTATCGTGACTTCCACTTCTCTTCCGTCGGTTGGAGGTTTACCATCTAAAAGCCAGAGATTGATATGAGTTTTCAGGTCCCCTCTAGGCATCGATTCTCCCCTGTATTTCCACTTTTCTAATAGAACTTTTTCGCTGCAGCTTTCGTCTTTGCAATTTTCGCAGCGAAATATTAGCTCGTTCCTGGTCCAGGTATAGGAAAGTATTTTTTTGGTTCCCTCCGTAGGGTTCAGGGGGAACCGTTTAATATTTTTGTCCTTTACCGATGGCTGAACGACAAACTGGACGTTCGTGGGAGAGTCCTCCCCCCATTTTGTTATCTCGATGTCGAACTCCTTTCTGTCACTTAAATAATTGAATAGACCCAGGACAACGTTCTTATTTAAAGGCCTATTGGGGAGATAAACCATGAACTCGTAAGTTCCATAACCGAGTCCCTGGTTCAGTTGGACCTCTGAAGAGTACCACCGCCCCCTGTTTTCAATAATTCTTAAATGAAGGTTCCCGGACTCATCGATCCTGACGCTTCGGCCTGAAGAAGACCAGTAATTGGGACCGGGACCTACGGGGGAATGAACGTGGTGTTTGAGTTTCCAGGTGTAACCCGAGAAATCTATCGCTTCCCTCGCCAAAAAATCACTTCCGAACGTAAATACAAGTAAGAAACAAAAGAAGAGAACTAAGGGTATAAATAGTTGGCTTCTATATGCTGGCCTGGATTTATCGTTCATGGTTGATCAATTTGTGGTGCCTTTTTATTTTTAATCTTCCGACTCCATGCTTTCCCGGGTCATTTCGCCCCAGGAGCTGCTCCTCCGGAAGTAATCTATCAAACCCTTTAATCTCCAGAGGGCGTGGAGCTGTCTGTAGCCGAAGTTTTCCAAAAACGCCATACCAAGTAATTTTACCCGGTCTAAGGGGTCATTGTACCGCTTCAGGGTAAACTCTTCCAGTAACAGGGAAGAAACCGAGAGTAAGATACCGTAGACAAGGGCCAGAGTGATAAACAATATCGCGAACGGTAAGTTAATCCACCCCATAAAAAAGGAAACTATAAATACCACGTAGCCGCTTACTTCAACCAGAGGCCCCAGAAGTTCGAAAACGAAGAAGAAAGGTAAGCCCAGAAGGCCAATTGACCCGTATTTTGGATTACCTATCATCTTCCAGTTGTAAGTTAATGCCTCAGCCAGACCTCTCTGCCACCGGTTTCTCTGTCGGGATAGCACTTTCATGGACGATGGAACCTGGGTCCAGCACACAGGATCAGGAATAAAGGAAATCGTGTAATTCTCGCCCTTTTCCCTCATGTACTTGTGTAATCTGATAACCAGGTCCATATCCTCTCCTACTGTATCAGTTCGGTATCCGCCCATTTTTTTAACGAGATCCGTTTTGAATAGCCCGAAGGCCCCGGAAATAATCGGCAGACTGTTTATCCTGCTCCATCCGGTTCTGCCGAATAGAAAAGCCCGAATATATTCCATAACCTGAATTAATGGAAGCAATTTATTCGGTGTCCTGGCTTCCACGACCTCGGAACCTTTAATCGTGCAACCATTGGATACCCTAACGATTCCACCTATTCCAACCACGTTAGTATCCTTGGTCAAGTACGGTTCGATCAAGCGCTGTAGAGATTTCTTTTCAACGAGACTATCCGCGTCAATGGCCAGGAAGAGGTCGGAACGAGAATAGTTCAACCCCGCGTTTAAAGCGTCGGCTTTGCCGCCGTTTTCCTTGTCTATAACAAGTATTCTTTCGTCCGACACCGATTTGTATACTTCCCTAACTTTTTCGGACTCGACGGCGTTTTCCGGTTCCCTTGCAACCGGGATAAGTTTGAACTTCTCTTTGATCTCTTTTATCGTATCGTCTGTCGAACCGTCGTTAACTACTATTAGCTCCAGGTTTGGATATTCCAGTTCCTGAAGGGAGGCTAGACTGGAGCTTATAGTCGCCTTTTCGTTGTAAGCTGGTACCACAATAGCGACGTCCGGTGCCAGCTCGCAGGCCTCCTCCTGACAGATATCCACGGTCCTTCGCTTTAAATGATAGCGAAGTTCGAGTCCGGAAAGTCCAAGCAGGATTAAGTAACCGGTATTTATCGAGAAAAAGTAAAGCAGTACGAGCGAGTTGTAAATTAAGACAAAGCCAGCTAATAAGTCGCCGGATAACCTCATAGTATATCGAGTTTTTGTGGTTAAAGGATATAATTAATGCCTCACGGGGGTTTTTACAGATCCCGGTTCTTGGCGCGAAGTTATTGACACCTGATAGGACTCAAAAATTGCTTCTCGAGCAAGTTTTTTGCTTTCTCCCCAGTGGTTTCCTATGGCCTTGCGTCCTACTTCTCCGAAGCGTGCTAATGAGCTAAAAGCCGCCAATCGAACTTTAAAATCATTGTCTGTGGCTAAATTGTCCAGTATTTTGATGGAGTCGTCGTGACTTATATTTCCCAGGCTTCTGGCGGAAACCTCCCGGACAACGGATTCTTCATCACTGCTCGTTCGTTGCAAGATCGATAACGCTTCTAAATCTCCGATTCTGCCAAGTGATTCAGCTGTTCTCCTCCTAACCTGACTATCTTCGTCTTCCGTTAACTTATCCAATAATGGAAGGAATTCCAATTTGTCTGGCTGTCCCAGTAACGTTGCTCCTGCCCGGCGGAGCCGAGGTTTTTCCGAATCAATCAGGGGGAGCAAAAAACTTTTGTCCGGCTTCAGGGTAAGTAGCTTAATGACAAGGAATGGATCCAGTTTTTCGGGAAAGCTTTCAAATAGTTCGATCGGATCGAGCCCTGGTACCCTATCAAGATAACTTAAAGAATCAATAGCAATTAACCTCACTTCGTGACTCGAATCGTAAACAAGGGAAGCTAATTTTCCCTGCAAACCCTCAGGCGAAACGTATTTTAACCTGTGAAGGGCTTGCGCCCTTCTCCACCAGGCTCGACTGGAAAGATCGGTTTTGTCCTGATCGTAGAAGCGGTTTTCCTGATAAATATCAACAATTTTTTCCGGTGCTATGTTTTCCTCTCGGAGGACCTCGAGAAAGTCGTCTCGTCGATCGTAAGGAGTATCCTGAGTTCTTGGTAAAACTTCTTTAATTGGACCAGTGTTGTCATCTTTAAAGTAACGGGCCACTTTCCTCTTGAGTTTCTCCCTGGACCTTCGCATGTTCAGATGGAATAATACTCCTGTGGCGTAAACGATGATTATAAAGAATAGCAGGCCGCATATAGCGACGACGAGAGGTAACACAAAAGATCCGAGAGCCGTTTGAAAGTTTTGCAGGAGTTCTACCATCGAGACCTTACCTCGTTTTTTTCTCAGTATAGAACAGGAAGTTTGACTATTCGAGCTTGTTTAGTTGTACCTTTAAGATTTCGTAGTGCTCTCTTTCGTTGGCAGCCAGGTAGCCCAGTAGCCTCTGTACCTCCTTGTCTTCGAACTCTTCGATCAAGTCGCTGTAAAAATTTTCAGCTTCTCGCTCCGTTTCCATGGCTTTTTCGATTATCTCATCCGGAGTGACGCCCTGAGGAATTTCTGATGGAACCTCGATCTCAGAGCGTTCGGGTAAAGGAATTTCACTATTAGGAAAGAAGTCCTCGAAAATACTCCTAAAATTTTCTTCGTGTTCTTCCTCCTGAGTTACCAGTCTTTCTATCTTCGGTCTGGTTTCCTCGGGAAGGTCCTTTTCAAGCAAGTTACGGTAGGTCTCAGCGGCCTCGATTTCGGATCTTATTGCCCTTGCCAGCAGCTGTCGAAGAGATACCTCTCCATCGGAAGTATCTTGCGAAACGGATTCATTTTGCTCGTTCAAGACTCGCCACCTGACCTTTTATTGATAATAGTACCAATTTATTCTAACGTAGATTACGATAGCAATAAACTGTTTTTAGCTAACTCGAAGTCTGCAGTACCTTGCTTGAGTTTTTGTTAGGTTTTGCCCCCTGAAAATAGGGTGAATATTTTCTGAAATCTCTTTCAAAATGAAAAAAGAACGGTTCGAAGAACTGGACTTAATCCGGGGCCTGGCGGTTGTATTAATGGTTGCTTACCACGTCATATTCGACATTCATAGCATTGGTTTGCTCGACCTCAAAATCGGATCACCAGCCCTTGAAGTATTTGCTGACGTGACTGCAGGGACATTTTTTTCTGTGGTAGGAATTTCCCTCTATATTAGTTTTTCTCGGACAAAAGGAGGAAGTTCCAACCTGAACTATCGCCTGAGAAAATATTTCACTCGAAGCGTAAAATTGATTGGATGGGGAGTGATCGTGACGGTTGTTACGTATTTCCTTTTCCCCGA